>DBCY01000129.1 GCA_002293295.1 Ruminococcus sp. UBA946
TTGTTCAGTACGCATTATATAATATCTTTTGCAATCATTGACAGAATGTATATAAGTATGGTATAATTTTATTAATATACTGGCATAAAATATTCTTGTTTTATAACTTCAGAAACATTGTACATTTACTTTTTATTAACTGTAAATTAAATGTTTATATAAATTTAGGAGGGTTCATATGGAAACTGCGATGAAATTCGGAAGTTATTCAGCATATAAGGCAACGGTAAGCGATTTGTCTGAAAGCCTTCATCAGCTGAAGGAATACAGCGAAGTTCTTGAGCTGACACATACAGCCAGGTCAATTTCCGATACGATTGAAAAGGTCGCAAAAGAGCATTTTGAAGTTGCCATAGTCGGCGAATTCAAAAGGGGCAAGAGTACGCTCATAAACGCGCTTTTAGGTCAGGATGTTCTGCCTGCCGACGTTTTGCCGACGACTGCCACATTGAACAGGGTTACATACAGCGAAACTCCTTATGTTATGGTTGAATATAAAAACGGAAAAAAAGAAAAGGTTGATATCAACCAGCTTGAGAATTATGTCACAAAGCTTTCTTACGAATCAGAGAAAACAGCCGAAACGGTCAAGCAGGCTACCGTTTATTATAATACCCAGTTCTGTAAAAATAATGTTGACATTATAGACACGCCCGGTCTGAATGACGACGAGCAGATGACTAACGTGACCCTTTCCATCCTGCCAGAAATAGACGCCGCCGTATTTGTCATCAGCGCAAACTCCCCTTTCTCGCAGTTTGAAAAGGAATTCCTGGAAAAGAAAATGCTTACATCCGACTTAGGGCGGATTATTTTCGCCGTGAACTGTTTCGGAACTTTTTCAAAGGAAGACGAGGACAGAATAGTGGAGACGGTTGAAAAGAGAATCGGCAGCTATGTTATAGAAAAAGCCAAGCTTGTCATGGGTGAAAACTCAAAGGAGTTTGCTGTTTATAAAAGGAAAATCGGCAAACCCAGGGTTATAGGCATTTATGCTAAAAAAGCACTGATGGCTAAGGAAAGCAATAACTTGGAGATGCTTGAGGAAAGCAATTTTCTGACGTTTGAAAGAGTTCTGGAGACAATGCTCACTCAGGAACGCGGGGCTATTTCACTTCAGATTCTTGCTAACAAGATAATCAGTTCAGGCTCGGAGGTTATTAACTCCATACTTATCCGTGAAAATGCGCTTGATATGGAAACGGATGAATTTATGGAAAAGTATCAGGCTGCCATTGATGAAATCGAAGAAATCCGTACAAAGAAAAGAGAAGAATTCGTACGAATAAACGACGCCGCAAACAATGTTTTTATGGGTCTTCAGCCTATTCTTGACAGCTACTGGATTCAGATTGAAGAAACCGCAATGAAGGTAATCGATGAATTCCCCATGTCCGCAGAGGATTTGAAGCGTGAAAAACTAAAAATTGTATATACGATGCTTACCGATAAAATCAAGGAAAATATAGAAAATAAAGCCCAGCTTATCTGCGAGCAGATACAGAATGAAATTACGGTGGCTTTGAGCGACGAAGCCAACCGGCTGCAGTCTTTTGAGGATGAATTCTTTGCATCCGTAAGCCGTATCCAGCAGATGTTTTCAATGCAGGCGGGAAAACGGGGACGAAACGGCGGGGTCGTCGACCAGATTATTTCAGTTGCAATCGGTTCAATCGGTACGGGCGGTTTATTTATCGGCTTCAGGGAAGCCGGCATTAAGGGCGCCCTTCTCGGAGGAGCTTCCGGCTTCGCGGGATTTTACGCCACATTTTACGCAGCATTTTACCTCGCAGGCTTCCTCGGAATCGCGGCTGCGGGACCGGTAACTCTTTGCTTGATGGCAATCGCCGGTCTTGCCGGCACGTTTACCGGAAAGCTTGCTGTTGATAACCTTCTTGTAAAGGAACGTATCGATAAATATAAAAACAGCTTTAAATCCTCCGTGTCGAAACAATTCCATGAAATGAAGATTACGAGCGACTTTTCCGAAACGGTTCGTCAGCAGGTATTTGCTTCCTTTGAGGGTTTGAAATCAAAAATTGAAGAGGAAACCGAAGTAATCCTTTTGGATACCCAGAAAACCCTTGACAGCCTGAACGCTCTGAAAACTGAAAAAAAGAAGATGTCGGACAACGAAAAGGAAACGCTCCATGATGTTGCCGAATATACCGGCGCACTTCTGGCTGAAACTTATAATCTGCATAAACTGCTGACGGATAACACGAATTAACATATCAAAAAAAGATAAAAGATATGCTGGAATTCTGTCAATAAATTAAGGAGGTTTCCTCTTATGCTGCATCAGCTTGAAAATCCGGCGGACCAAAACCCGCTTCTCGAAATAGAAACAAGCTTCAGCGCTTACATAAACGCAAGAACCCGCTCCTTTAAGGAGCATATAGTCGGAGGGAAGCTGGACTATGCCTTTGACGCCGATTTTTCCCTTCGCCAGAAAATCAATAATTCAGCCGGCTGGTCTAAAATATATAAATCACTTGTCAGCGCCGACATTCCGAATAAATATAAACGTGTTTTCCAGACGGCAAACGCCGCGGGTTCTCTTTTATTCCCGAACGCATACGAAGCGGCAAATATATGCGCCGAACGTCTGCAAATAAGCGTTCCTGCTGTGTATGTAAGAAATATTACGGACAAATACGAGATATATTCAATATCAGGCCTTGATATTGATGACTGTATTGTTATTACTTCGGGGTTATATGAGTTATTATCAAAAGAAGAGCTTATCTTTTATATCGGGCGCGAGTGCGGCTGTATTCAGAACAATCACTGTATTTATTATCATTCCGCGCCGTATTTCGGTTTAAACCAGGATAAGGGGTTTATATCAGCTGCCGTACCGGAACACCCCGTCGACGGTGTTATGAAGCAGCTTGAAACAGCTTTGATATTGTGGAATCAGCTTGCCGACATCACAAGCGACAGAGCCGGTATCATTTGCTGCGACGAGCCGAACAGATTCCCCTGGCTCATCAAATCAATTTATCAGAAGGGAATCATTGCTTCAGGAAATAAACCTGATTATTTTCTTGATATTGATAAAATATTAACCGTTTATGAAACGCTTCACATTACGCCTGCCCGTAATATTTCGCTTGATTCGTCATTCACAAGCATAGACAGGAGAATTTTCGCGGGAATGGAGTTCCTTAACTGCGACATATTCTATAACTGGCGTCCTGACTTGAATAAATCTGATATTCACGCCGTTAATAAGCAGGCTTTAGAGGTAAGATGCGAGATTATTATCGGAACGCCGAAGGAGGGAGCATAATTATGCCGGAAAATATAAATACGGCTCCCTTAAGCTATGAAACGGCAGAGCCGGATATAAATATTATACAGGAACAGCTAAGGCTTCTGCTCAATGACCGTCCTTTAAAGGTTATCCTCGGCGAGGATTTTATCGAACGCCTAAGCGAATGGGACAAAGCAATCACAAAACGCCGCATTGAGCCTTTTTCGCTTGTTGTTTTAGGTGATTTCAAACGGGGCAAGAGTACGATTATAAATGCCGTTTTAGGTCAGGCGATTGCTCCCGTTAATGTCGCGCCCGAAACCTTTACCATTAATTCGATTGGCTACGGTGAAATCCCGTCAGCGGAAGCGGTACTTAAAAACGGTACCAGAATCAAACTAGCTCCCGATGATTTGGTGCGTGAAAAACTTGAAAAGCTTATGCGGGCATTCCCGGATTCACTTGATTATATTGATATTAAGGATAACATTGAGCTTTTAAAGGAAATACGGATTGTCGACACTCCGGGACTAAGCGACCTTGACCGCCTTGACAAGCAGGTTCAGGAATATCTCGTTAATGCGGACGCCGTGATTTATGTCGCAAGCGCATTGTCTCCGTTTTCAGAATCCGAACAGCTTTTTATCGCCAGCCATATCCGCCCTCAAAGCTTTTCAAAGCTTTTTGTGCTTGTAAATATGATAGACGCAATGAATACGCAGGAGGATATAGACAAGATTATTTCCAGGATAAAGGAACGATGCGACGATATTATTCCGAACACCTATGTTTACGGTATAAGCGCAATTGATGAATACAGGAGGAAAATAGGGCTTAACCGTCCTGATATAAAAGGCTTTCAGGAATTTTATGAAAATGAATTCCTTAAGTTTGATGTCGATTTAAAACGTGAAATCATTTTACAAAAGGATATAATCCGTACTCAGCGTGTTCTCACGATGCTGAGCCTTATGCTGAAAGACACCTCCGCCCGTATTAATATGGTTCATGATATGATAACGCTCGACAGCAAGCGCCTCGACGACCTTTCCGCCGGATTCGAGGATGAGTGCGCGAAACTGCTGGAAGCGCTCGAAGCCCGCAAACCCAAGATAAGTCTTTTAATAACGGAAATGCAGCAGCAGGCTGAGCAATGGATGTACTCGTTTTTCTCCAAACTGCGCGAGGATATTCTGAAAAGCAGAAATACAGCCACTACCGAGGATTTGGAAAAATATTTCTATTCATATCTGGTTGATAAAGTAGGCGAAGCTTACAGGAGATGTCTCGATTTGCACCGGACATCCATTACGGCTTCCATTGACAAGCTTGCGAACGATTTATCTGATAAGCTGGGTATTACGGGTCTTTCCGGCGACAGAGCCAATGTCACCGACGATTCAATGCATACCCTTAATAAACTTGTGTCAAAATCCGTAATGAATGCTGCTTCCGCTGGTATGAGCATGGAATTTCCTTCCGGGATAATGCCGTTTTTAGGCAACATCCTTAAAAGAAAGCGTACCACGGACATTGTTGATATTGCTCTTGATAATTATGACGATATCCGTAACAATACCATAAAGGATTTAAAGGCTGCATATAAAACAATGGAAGAAACGGCTATGAAGCATATCGACAGTATATATCAGGTCCAGGCCGAGGTAGGAAGGGAAGCTGTAAATCAGGCTATGGAAATTGCATCAAGTTCAGGCAGTCAGGTTATTAAAAAGCATTTGGAAAATGCTGCCGCTATTATAAACGGATGCGCGGTAAAACTGAAAAAGTACAGTTGATTATCCGATACGGACAAAGGAATGATAATAAATGGCTGCTGCTAAAAGAAAAGCCAAGAAAAAGCAGACGATGACCCCCGAACAAAAAAAAAGAAAAAAACGCATAGCTGTAGCAAGGTTAAAGCTTCTAACTCTCCTGCTTTTAACAGGCGGATGTATTTACGGAGTTTATTTGTACAGTATATCAACAGAACCTCCGCCTTTGGTTCTGGACTCGTCGGGGTACACTTATGAGACGGCATATGCTCCCGAAGCAATAACTACCGTTACTGACAGCGAAGGCAATATAATAAGCGCCGACGAAACGTTTGAAGAGGAGGCAATCGCCGTTTTTCAGCCGAAAATTCCTGAATCATTTCCGCCTGATATGGAAATGAATATTTACTCGCCTTATGCTTTGGTATATGACGCTACTGACAATGCAATGCTTTATGCCAAGGACGCCGAAGCTAAACTATTTCCGGCAAGCACGACAAAAATACTGACAGCGGCTGTAGTCCTTGACAGCGTACCGCCTGATTATGAATTTACCGCCGGGGACGAGCTTGACTTTGTCAGTCCCGATTCAAGCCTTGCATATGTCAACAAGGGAAATATACTTGACACCGGTATGCTTATAGACGCCCTTATGCTGCCGTCGGGAAATGACGCCGCATACGTCGCTGCGGCAAATTGCGGACGCGTTATTGCTGATAATGAAAATCTTTCGCCGAGGGAAGCCGTTGATGAATTCATTTCCGCCATGAACAGGACAGCCGGACGAATCGGAGCCGAAAACACTCATTTCACCAATCCGGACGGTTACCATGACGACAATCATTACACAACCCTTATCGATATGCTGAAAATAACACTTTATGCAAAGGATATACCCGCTCTTGCGGAATCGGCGGAAAAAGAAAATGTTTTCTGCACCTATCTGTCAGGAGAATCGGTTTCATGGGAAAATTCAAATCTGCTTCTCCATGATTACAGCGATGTTTATTATATGTATGCCACAGGACTCAAAACAGGAATGACCGACCAGTCCGGATACTGCGTGGTTGCGACGGCGGAGCGTTTCGGGCATGAAATTATATGTATGGTTTACGGTTCTCAAGCCTCGGATATCAGATGGAATGACGCCGTTGCGTTAATGGACAGGGCATTTGTGCATATAAGAAATAAAAATGACGGGGTGTAAATTTATATAATCATGGTAAATATCGGTAACGAATGGGACTTTATCCTGAAGGATGAGTTTGAATCGGAATATTATCTGAAACTCAGGGAGTTTTTAAAGGAAGAATATTTCTCGCGCAGGGTATATCCTCATATGAACGATATTTTTAACGCTCTCCGGTATACCTCATACAGCGACGTAAAAGCGTTGCTTTTGGGTCAGGACCCTTATCACGGAGCCGGACAGGCTCACGGCTTATGCTTTTCGGTAAAAAGGGGCGTTGAACCCCCTCCCTCACTTGTCAATATATACAAAGAACTGAACAGTGACACGGGGCTTTTAGCGCCTCCCCACGGACAGCTTACAGAGTGGGCGGAAAACGGTGTTATGCTGTTAAACACATGTCTTACGGTGCGGGAGGGTCAGGCGAATTCGCACCAGGGCATGGGCTGGGAAATCTTCACCGACCATGTCATAGAACATCTGAACAAACGTGAAAAGCCGCTTGTTTTTATACTTTGGGGCAGGAACGCCCGTTCAAAGGTAAAGTTAATCACTAACCCGGAACACCTAATATTACAGGCGGCGCACCCCAGTCCGCTTTCGGCGTACAACGGTTTCTTCGGATGCAGACATTTTTCCAGGACAAACAACTTTCTTATTTCAAAAGGTATTGAACCAATAAACTGGGAAATTATATAATGCCTGTTGAATAATATTCAAACAGGCATTAAATAGTATTATTAATTTTTTGTTATTTTTTCTTTGATTCTTTTTACTGCGCCGGTACGCTTTTTTATAACTGCTTTTATTTTATCAAAGGAATCGTTATAACTTACTGAATGCATGTTCGGAAATGATTTAACCCAGCGTTCAATAGTAGTGTCCCTGATATTTGTCAGTTTATCGAACTTTTCGCGTAATTCCTGCGATACATTATCATATTTTTCACGAAGTTCATTTGATTTTATATCATATTTGTCTTTTATTGATGACGTTTTATTGTCCGCGGCTTCAATAAGCTTGTTATATCTGCTTTTTATTTCCAAAGTTTCATTTGAAAGGTTTCCTCCGATAATAACAGCGCTTTTCAGAATAATGTTTGAAAGCTCATCTATTTGTTTAAGCCGGATATTAAGGTTGTTAACAGCTGAAATTGAAGATGAAAAATCAATTACAATTAAAACGGATATAATTACAATAATTACTATGCCGAGCCTGACAGGAAGCCAGCCGACATATTTTTCAACGATGGGATGAACGGCTTTTACGACAAGAACACAGCCCAGTCCCCAAAGTAAAGATACTTTTAAGCATATATAACCCTTGAAATTAAATTTTTCATGCGAATAATCCCACCATCTGTTGTTCAGCAGCTTTTCCATACCAATACCGACTGAAAGCTCAAATAAAGTGCAAAGCAGCGCCGATACAACAAATAAAAGAAAATATGTATCCTCCAGCGGGCGAAAAAAAATAACTACCATTAATACGCCGAATCCATAAATCGGACAAATAGGTCCTCTTAAAAACCCCCTGTTCTGATACTCGCCTGTTTCAAGGGTTATATAACAAATTTCAATACACCATCCGATAAAGGACCAGAATATAAACATATGGAACATTTCATATAAGCTGTAATTTAAAAAGGGAATTGTCTCCATTTTAACCATCCTACTAAAAAATTAATAACTTTGATTTTAATTATAAAAATAATTTAATAATGCGGTATAATCAACTTAATACCTGTAAAAATTTTCCTTGCATAGAAAATCCGCTTGCTTATCCGCCGCTTTCGCTTGTGAATATAATTTCTAATATAATTTTATCATATTTTGAAAATATGTCAAGAATAATTTATCAGCTTCTTAAAAATTGATAACCGAACAAAAAAATTTTTATCATGTGTTTAAACGAGAAATTTTTAATTCCGAGCCAAACAAAAATTTCTGATTAAATAAAGTATAGTTCCGCCAAAAAAAGCAATAATAAATTAAAATAAACCGGAATGAAAATTTCCGTATAATTGAAAGGTGATTATTATGAGAACAATGAATAACAGCTCAAAAAAGGGATATATAATTCTGGCTGTTTGTATTACGGTAATTGCAGCTGCAATTATTTCAATTCCTAATGCATATATGAGTACGATTCCCACGGCGACATCCGTTTCCGTAAAAAAGCTTACTCATAAAAATACTATCGATATATCAGGCAGTATTATTAAGGATGCCGCAACCGGACAGCTTTGGATACAAACGTTTGTCAGCGAAAAGGATATAAGCGAGGTTAAAACGGGGCAGTTTGCCGAAATAACCGGGGATGCGTTTCCGGACTGTATTTACACGGGTAAAGTTATGACAATTGCCGATACTGCTTCTAAAATTCAAGTAGGCAACAGTATGAAAACAATGGTTCAGGTTGATATTGAAATTACCGACGCTGACAGCAGACTAAAACCCGGGTATACCGCAAACGCCATATTAAACACATCCGAACCTAAAGAAATGACCGTTATCCCTTATGATGTAATAAATCAGGATGAAATAGGCGAATTTGTTTATGTTTTGGAAAACGGTACTGCGGAAAAACGCTATATCAGTACCGGCGAAGAGCTTAGTCAGGGCGTTGAGGTAATAGGCGGAATATCAGATACGGATACAATAATAAGCGTTAATGAAACTATTGAGGAAGGCAATGCGGTTATCCTGGACGATAATTAAAGCCGGAGGTTTTTACAGCATATACGGAAAAGAAGTGAAGTTCACAATACTTGTAAACGAACATTCGGGGAGGAACGGGTATAATAATGCTGGATTCATTGATAAAAGGACTCAGATGTGTTTTTCGTAATAAATTAAGGGCGGCGCTTACAGTCACAGGCATCGCGGTCGGTGTAATGTCGGTTGTTATCGTATCCTCAATTGGTGAGATGGGAAGAAGTGCAATTACGACGGAGCTTTCGGGAATGGGTATGGACAGTCTTGTCGTATCGGCTCAGCAAAGCGGAGTAAGTATTCTTAACGAATCCGACCTGAATATGATACGTTCTGTTGATAACGTAAAAAATGCTATGCCCCTGCTAAGCGTTATTACTGAGGGAATAATAAAGAACGAACCCGTTTCATGTATGGCATGGGGTGTAAATGAAGAAGCGAACCGCGTAATCGACCTTGAAGTCATACACGGCAGGCTGATTAACAGAGGTGATATTAATGAAGAAAGCTTAGTCTGCGTTATTGATGAATCAATAGCTGTTGATTCTTATATGAGGAGCAATATTGTCGGAAAAAAAATTAATCTTACGCTGAACGGCATACAATATGATTTTGAAGTTGTAGGAGTTGTGAAAAACGGCGTGAATACTTTGCAGAATATGCTGGGCGGATTTATTCCTGATTTTGTATATATACCGTACTCCATCATGCAGACCAGCTATAATATCTCCCGTTTTGACCAAATCACAGTACGTCTCGAAGATGAAATGAAAAGCGAAGCAGCAGCGGCATCTATTAAAAATGCTTTACTGTCTGAAAAAGAAGATTCGGCAGTATCGGTTGAAAATTTATTGAAGCAGAAGGACAAAATGAATAACATAATGAATATAGCGTCAGTTGCATTATCAGCAGTAGCCGGTATAAGTCTCATTGTTTCGGGAATATCAATAATGACGGTTATGCTTGTTTCTGTCAGCGAACGCACGCGTGAAATAGGTATAAAAAAATCAATCGGAGCAGCAAACTATAATATTATGATTGAATTTATGCTTGAATCGGTTTTGATTACCTTAACCGGCGCTGTTATAGGATTTCTGGCAGGCGCGGGAGTTTCAGCCCTGATATGCATATTAATGAATTATCCAGTCAGAATTAACCTGGGATTATGCGGTATTGTCATGCTGATTTCTATAATTATAGGTGTTATTTTCGGCGTTTATCCCGCTTATAAAGCATCTGCGCTGAAACCTGTCGAAGCGCTGCGCCATGATTAAATACACTTCTAAGTTTTACCGTTAAAAATTCCCTGATTTAAATTAATTTATAATAGTATTTAAGTTTCTTAACGGGGAATACTTTTTATAAGACTTAATATTATCCGTAAAAAGCTTTACCATAACTTTAATTAGGTTTCATTTGAAATAGCGTTTCAACATAAAAGAAATTAATTATTTATACAGTATTTAATTATTTTAAGATTAATTTAAACGGTATATAATCTGCCGATTTGCTGACGTGTACAGTTATTGAAAAGATTTTTCATATAAATTAAGTGCAATATGCTGTAGTTGAGTTATTTTTTGGTATTGATTTTGTCTTTTTTTTAGATAGTTACCAAAAAATGTTGACTTTTTATAAAAAAATAGATATAATAAAGCTATAATAATATTAATCGCACATTTATTCAGATTGATTTAATTTTTTAGGAGGAAATAATATGGCAAGTATTAATAAGAACGCCGATATGAAAATTGGTAATGTTTCTGCTCCTGCCGCTAGTAATTCCGTTTCCGGCGCAGTTTTGGCAGAAACTAAAACCGCGGAAAAAGGAACTGCAAAGAAAACTGCAGAAATTAAAACAGCCGCTGCCAAAACCACGGATAAAAAAGCCGCTGCTAAAAAACCTGTGAAAAAAGCCGCTGCTTCGTCAGCCGCCAGTAAGAAAACAACTGCAAAATCATCTGTAAAAGCCGCCCCTGAAGCTGAGAAAAAGACTCCGGCTAAAAAAGCTCCTAAAGCTAAGGGAATTACAATGAACGATGTTGTTACAATGGCAAGAACTAAAGCCAATGCTGCCAACACCACTAAAATTACCAAGAAGATTGCCGCTACGATTAACCTGACCGGCACTGTTCAGGGTGATTTCTATATTCTTCTTGACACCCCCGGAATTATTTCCGTTGAACCGTATAAATATGATGACGCCGACATAGCTTTATGGGGTACAACAGATGATATTACTGCTGTTTTAACTAATAAAATCAAGCTTATCGACGCGATTTCATCAGGTAAAATCGGTTTATGGGGAAATGCGGAAAAAGCTGTTATTTTCGTCGACGCAATATTTTAATCAGTGATGTTATCATATAAAAATAATTATAATGGCGGTTCTTCTTAAGGACTGCCATTTTTAACAGGAGCTTTGATTCTTGATTTATTATACTTTGTTTAATAAGAATAATGACAGAAAAACCGAGCACAGAAAAGCACATGAGCTTCTTAAATATGCGGTTATGAACGAATATGGGCTTGATACCGCGGATATGAATATAAGCAGGGAAAAACACGGAAAGCCTTATTTTTCTGATAACACGAACATATGCTTCAGCCTTTCCCATTCAACGGGAATAGCAGTCTGCGCCGTTTCAGAAAACCGGATCGGTGCCGACTGTGAACTGATACATAAACACCCTCAAAAAGTCATGAAACGCTGTTTTTCCGAAGAAGAGGCGCTGCAGGTTGTTAATTCCGCCGAGCCTGATGTTTGCTTTTTCAGGATTTGGACCTTAAAGGAAGCATACGGGAAAAACACCGGCTCCGGTATCTCCTATCCAATGAGAACAATAAGCTTTGACGTATCCTGCCCGGAAGATATAAAATGCAGCTTAGTCGGTTTTTATTTTAAACAGTATAAAGCCGGTGATTATATTATATCAACCTGCGAAGTCATTAAAAGCGAAGCAGCGGAATTAGTGTATGCAGATGTTTAATTATTTTGGCTGCTATAGTTTTCTAAACTGTATTCAAGCACAATGTTAATTATTTCATTGCGGGAAAATATAAATGCAAAAGAAGCCATTAAAAAAAGAGTAATAGAATTATGTGAAAAGTACAACTATAATATTAATACTCTAGCAAATTTTGCCGGAATTCCACCCACTACTATATACAGTATAATAAATAAAAAAAGTAAAAATCCGGGTATTATATCAATAAAAAAAATATGTGACGGATTTGGAATTTCACTTCGTGAATTTTTTAATTCGGATTTTTTCGATGATATAGAACTGGAAATATAACAAATAAAAACACCCGCACTGTATAATACAATGCGGGCGTCACCTTATTATTAACAATGATTACTTAATAAATTCAATATCTCCGATAACGGGGAGAGGTTTAATCCTGCCGTTATAAGCGCAGTAAATCTGATAAATAAGTAAAATAAAGACGGCAATGTTAACTATAGCAAAAACGAAGCTTATAAGCCATCCGATTAACGGAATAAAACCAAGCATTCTGACAATGACATTACAAGCAATGTACAGAATTGTAAAGACAATGCCCTGATTTGAGCAGTATTTCAAATACTCCGATTTGTTGGAACCAAGAACGTAAATCAGGAATAAAAGAGGAACAATCGACAGTGCGGCTATACCTTTGTTGTTCTGAACATCCTCGGGGTTGAATACGCGGATTTCATTGCTCATAATTAACCCTGCCTTTCTTATTTATAAATGATTTATTTTATTGCACGTACTCTTATAACTCCGTCAACAGCAGCGATATTATTTATAATATCATCAGTCACGCTGCCGGCGGCGTCAATCAGAGTATATGAATAATCTTTTTTGGATTTATTGAGCATATTCTCAATATTTATTTTTGCCTTCCCGAATACGGTAGTAAGCTGTGAAATTACATCGGGGACATTTTTGTGAATAACGCATACCTTTGTTCCCGTAGCGTTCATTTCCGCGTCGGGAAGGTTAACCGAGTTAATGATATTGCCGTTTTCAATATAGTCAATAAGCTCCTGAGCTGCCATAACAGCGCAGTTATCCTCCGATTCGGGGGTTGATGCGCCAAGGTGGGGAATTGCAATTACATTCTTAACCCCAATAATTTCATCGGTAGGGAAATCAACTACATAAGCTGCAGCTTTACCGCTTTCAAGGGCTTTTATTACAGAATCAGAATCAACAAGCTCGGCGCGGGAGAAATTAAGGATTCTTACGCCGTCCTTCATAAGTGCGATTGTTTCGTCGTTTATAAAGCCCTTTGTTTCGGGATTGAAGGGTACATGGATAGTAATATAATCGGAAACGGCATAAAGTTCCTTTATATCATTGACGGTTTTACAGCGGGGGTTAAGCCCCAAAGCGGCTTTAACTGAAAGATACGGGTCATAACCGACAACGTTCATGCCTAGAGACAGAGCCGCATTGGCGACAAGCACCCCGATTGCTCCAAGACCGTCCACACCAAGGGTTTTGCCCATAATTTCAGGTCCGCCGAACGCGCTCTTGCCCTTTTCAACCATTTTGCCTACATCCGCGCCATTGCCTTTTAAGGTTTTTGCCCAGTCTATGGCGTCGGCGACTTTTCGGGATGAAATAAGAAGACCCGCAATCACAAGCTCCTTAACGGCGTTTGCGTTTGCACCCGGAGTATTGAATACGCATATACCTATATCAGCGCATTTTTCAACCGGGATATTATTAACGCCGGCGCCGGCTCTCGCGATTGCAAGGAGGTTACTGCCGAATTCCGTATCATGCATTGCGGCTGAACGGACCATTACGGCGTCGGGGTTTTCACAGTCTTTTGAAATACTGTATTTTGTTTTGTCAAATTTATCGGTACCGTAAGAAGATATTTCGTTTAAGGTCAGTATATTATACATAAATATTCTATCTCCCCAAAATTAATTGTTTTCCTCAAATTCCTTCATAAAAGCAACGAGCTTTTCAACACCCTCCAAAGGCATGGCGTTGTATATTGAAGCTCTCATTCCTCCGACCGAGCGGTGTCCTTTCAGATTTATAAAGCCCTTTGCCTTCGCCTCTTTTATAAACTTTCCGTCAAGCTCGTCGCTGCCCGTAACGAAGGTAACATTCATCATAGAGCGGGATTCCTTTTCGGCGGGAGCTTTAAAGAGCTTTGAACCGTCAAGGAAATCATAAAGGATTGCCGCTTTCTTTTCGTTATGTTCTTTTATTGCCGTCAGTCCGCCCTTTGACTTTACCCAGTCAAGAACGAGCTTGCAGATATAAATTCCGTAGGTCGGAGGGGTATTGTAAAGAGAATTGTTATCGGCATGTACCTTATACTGATACATTGTCGGCACATTTGAATCAGTACCGAATTCCCTTATCAAATCCTCACGGATAATTACAAAGGTAACCCCGGCGGGTCCTACGTTTTTCTGTGCGCAGGCATATATCATACCGTACTTTGAAACGTCGACGGGCTCGGATAAAATGCATGAGGACATATCGGCTACAAGCGGAACACTGCCTGTTTCGGGGATTTTAGAGTAACGAGTTCCGTAAATCGTATTGTTATAGCAAATATGGAAATAATCGGCGTCCTTGTTAAACTTTGAACTGTCCAGCTCAGGGATATATGAAAAGGTTTTATCCTTGGAGGAAGCAATCAGATTTGCTTCTCCGTAGCGTTTTGCCTCGGTGTATGCCTTTCCCGCCCACTGACCGGTGACAACAAAGTCAGCCCTGCCGTTTTTCATGAGATTCAGGGGAATCATATCAAACTGCGCATGAGCTCCTCCCTGTAATATCAGAATCCTGTAATTATCGGGTATTGACATTATTTCCCTCAGAAGGGATATGCATCCGTTATGAATATCCTCATATTCCTTTGAACGGTGGGACATTTCCATAACGGATTCGCCCGAACCGTTATAATCAAGCATTTCATTTGCAGCTGTTTTAAGAACATCCTCCGGAAGAACAGCGGGACCGGCGCTGAAGTTATAGACTCTTGGCATAAAAAAACCTCCTTGAATTTAACTTATAGACATACATAAATTATATCAGTTTGTTAAATAAAAGTCAAGAGAATCCCCATGTTATCCCTTGATAATTTATATAAATTACCAAATGAGATATAACAAAGTTGATTTTTATTAGTGAGAGTGGTATAATTGTTATAGTTTTATTTTAAGCGGTATTCGCTGCAATCGGGAGTGCGTTCCATAAAACCGTATTCAATCAGATACCGTCTAATAAGGACATAGTCTTCATAAACAGACTGCAGTATGCGGTTAACTTCTTTTTCGGAATAGCTTTTTCCCTTTTCAAACTGTTCGGAAATAATACGTAAAATTACAAGCTTCTTTTTCTCTTTCGGCGGGAAGCTTCTTAAAACCGGAGGGGTTATTGAAATAAAGTATTTTTCGGTTATTTTCCTTTTTTCCTCGGAAGTAACCATATACCGTTCGTCCACCATAACCGCCCCGCTATGGATTTCGGTGTTTGCATCCCATTCACCCTCCGAATATTTTATATCGACCATATCGTGTATTCCCGCCAGCAGCATAATAATACCCTGCACCCTGTACGGCTGAACAATATATGTTCCTTTGGAAGCGTTTTTATCCTCGGTAACCAAATCCGCCGCAATAAGCGGTTTCAGGTGGTGGTAAACCTGCCCCGTGGAATTATATCCGCATTTCTCAACCAGCATAGCGACTGTCATAGGTTCTTTAAGCAGGGTCAGTAACAAGTTAAGCCTGTCGTTGCTGCCAATGCAGCTTAAAACCTTCTCCGCCATACGGTTTTCAATCAGCTCCAAAAGTATATCCGTATTTATTTCGTTTTGAATCCATGAAGACTGCCTTCCTCCGCTGGTAAAAACTCCGAGATAGGTGACCCTTCCTGTTTCTTCCCCTTCGCCTGTAATGTTTTCCAGCCGGTCGCGAATCTCCTCAATAGCGGGGTCGGGGTGCATACCATGCATTTTCCGGACCTTGCCGATATATTCCGGTTTGCCTTTTTGCTTTTTATGGTGACTTTCCTGTTTTTCGTCAAGGAGCTTCTTTATTTCCTCTATTTGTCTTTTTAAATCGTCCAGTTCCTGTTCAATATTTCTTTCCATGAAAATTATCCTCCATACATAAACATATAAATTACGCAATTACGATATCGCATATTATAATATAAATTAATTAGTTTGTCAATACGTAAATGCGTAAATATTTATTTGAACCCAAACTAAACTCCAGGGGACATCTTGCGTTAATTAAATGTTAAGTAATGAAAACTAAGAAAATCAATCTTGTGAATCATAGAAAACGGAGGAAATATTATGAAAAAACTAGCAAGTCAAATTCTGGCAGGGATAATCATATTTACAGGCTGCAAGGCTGAAACAACTTGTTTTTACGTACCTATAAACCAAGAAACAACTGTTGCCGATGAAACATTGGCATCCATGGCTGCAACCGCTCCAGAAGTGACAACAACATTAATAATGACATTGACTGCAAAGCCAAAAACATTTCATACAACATCAGCATTAGAGCATACAATAACAACAAAGCAAAAAACGATTAAAAAGAAAGCGACAATTGAAACAAAAATAATAAATCCAATAGCATTTGAAAAGAATGCTAAACCAAAAACAATTGAAAGCGAAGTTTACCCTGTAGCTAACACAGAGGAAGAAATAGACATGAATGACCCGACGGATACTGACGGTGACGATATTACGGATGTATACGAAATTTACATATATAAAACCGACCCGAATAATTCTGACACTGACGGTGATATGCTTCCTGACAGATACGAATTGTTTATGCTTGGGACGGATCCCATAATTAATGATTCAAATGGTAACGGAATTTCTGACGGCAAAGAAGATTTTGACGGTGACGGACTGAAAACCCTTGATGAATTCACTAGGGGAATAGATCCTGAAATTAATGATACAGATAGTGATGCTATTAACGATTACGATGAAATATTCAAATACAATACAAACCCTTCAAAATGGGATACCGATGATGACAAGATTTCCGATGGTGATGAAATTACTTTAGGGCTTGACCCGAACAATCCTGAAACATACGGTTATCCCGATAGTGAATATACAACTGAACAGACATTGGGAGTGGACAGTAACGGTTTGAATTATATTAATGAACACCCCGATAATCCTTTTACGATTTCCGTTGACATTATTGCCGCCGGAGTTGTTGAAAATAACCTTCACGCACAGGAAAGCGCATACAGCAATGTTATTGAAAATCCTGCTATTATCGGGGTTATCCCCGAATTGGTTTATTCTGATGAGCTTAAAGTTGAAGCAGCAGAAATCAGCTTTAATATTAATGATTCAATTGTAGATAATAATTCAGGCTCATATGTTTCGGATTCCTCAGCGTTTGAGGGAATAGGTCGGTTGACTATATTCAAATTTTTTGAGGGTTATAATGCACTTTTACCGGTTGAAACGTTTTATGATAAAGTTAATAACAGGGTTTATACCAACGTTGACGAACTCGGCACCTACTGCCTGATTGATATGGAAATCTGGCTTAACGTACTTAACACAGGCGAAGTTATTTCCTCTGTAAACTTGAAACCGGTTAATTTAAAAAAGAAAATAACGGGAGATTACCCTAAAATGGCAAAGATGGTGCAATCTGCGAGAAACGAAACAGAACGTGATGCTTTTTACAGGAAATGGAGAGGTTCATACAGTGATTCTGACCAAGATAAGCTTTTTGACTTTGAGGAAATTTTATATAGTATTAAAGGTATTAAACTTATAAATATTGATTTTAAAGGCATTGTAACTTTGCCGACCTTAGAGAATCTTAAATACCTCATAGCAAAAAATGAAAATATTACTTATCTTGACAGAGCACTGGAGCGGTATTGGGCAGACGGCATCGGAACGGATTCTTTGAAATCAAATGTCTGTGGAAAGGCTGTTTTACCGATTATATCTGACCCGAACAGTAAGGACGGGGATAAAGATGGCATTACTGATTTTACTGAGTATAAGATTCGAAATAATATCACATGAAAGATGTCAGTTTATGAATATCACGGATATTAAATGAAATAATGCTCATTAATAAGAAGTATATTTAAGAAGAATTCAGGAATAAAGGAATTACGGTTATACTGATGGAATATACGGAAAAAACGGCAAGGCAAAACGGCGCAAAGGTAATCCGTTCGGTCGGAAAGGGTGATGAATTATAAAACTTTTACTATTATTCGGCGATGCCGCCGTCGGCAAGATGACCGTCGGGCAGGAACTTGCGAAAATTACGGAAATGCGGCTTTTCCACAACCATATGACAATTGAGCCGGTGCTAGAGGTTTTCGGCCGATATGACTTCAAGGTTATAGACCGGCTTCGTAACGTGTTTTTTGAAGAATTTGCCGAATCGGACAACTACGGCATGATTTTCACTTTTATGTGGGCGTTTGACAGTGAAGACAACTGGGAATATGTCAGAAAAATCTGTGGGCTGTTTGAACAAAAAAACGCCGGTATTTATTATGCGGAGCTTTTTGCTCCTCAGGAAATACGGCTTAAAAGGAATATAACGGAAAACCGGCTGAGTAATAAACCGTCAAAGCGAAACCTTGATGCTTCTGAATGGAACTTACTGCAAATGGACAAAGAGGGACGCTATGTAAGCAATGACGGAGAGATTACTTTTAAAAACTACATAAAAATCGATAATTCGAAGCTTTCGCCTGAAATTTGCGCCAAAATGATAAAGGAAAGATTTTGCTTATAAATTACAACGAACCATAACAGGAGGTAAAAAAATGTCATACAAAGCGGCTTTTATTGATTTTCAGGGAACCCTCGGCGGCGGCGGAACAGACGATATAAGGTCACTTGAATTCTTCCCTTTTACCTCAAAAGCAATCAGAAATTTAAATGTTCACGAAATTTTAGTTATTGGCATTACAAACCAGTCCCATATATCCAAAGGTGAACTGACATGGGATGAGTTCAATGAGAAGCTTTGTCAGTTAAAGAATAATCTGGCGCTTTACGGCGCTCATTTTGACGCCGTTTATTGCTGTCCTCACACTGTTCAGGATAATTGTACCTGTAAAAAACCAAAAACCGGTATGATTGACCAGGCATTGAAAGATTTTGATATAAATTTAAAAAAGTCTTATATAATCGGCGATATGGGAATGACCGATATGGTACTGGCAAAAAACGTCGGTGCAAAAGCTATACTGGTTTTAACGGGAGTTGGAAGAGGAAGTCTGAACGAATACAGGCATACATGGGAAAACACTGAACCTGACTTTATTGCTGAAAACTTGCTTAATGCCGTTGATTTTATCCTTAATTATACATATTGATTTGTAATTCAGGTACAAATGCAAAAAAGGAGCGTTTAATGAAAACATTAATTTTTAACGGTTCCCCGAAAAAGAACGGGGATACTGCCGCTCTGATTAATGAAATGGTTTTACATTTTAAAGGGGATGTCAGAATCATTTCTTGTCGTAATAATATACAACCCTGCAATGACTGCAGGTACTGCTGGGAATCGGCAGGCTGCAGTATTAATGATGAGATGCAGGAAATCTACCCGTTTATACAAGAATGCGATAATATAATCATTGCGTCCCCTATCTGGTTTTCATCTCTAAGCGGACCCTTTCTCAATTTGGTAAGCAGATTACAGACAATTTGGGCGGCAGGATATTTCCGAAAAGAACCTTCATACATAAAACAAAAAAACGGAGCGGTGATAATCGTCGGTGCGCAGAAAGGTACTGAAGAAATTCCTACAAAAACTGCCTTAACGATTATGAGGTATTTAAATGTGCGGCTAAAAAACGTTGAAAAAATATACTCGCTTAATACAAACAATATGCCTGCCGAAAATGATTCGGAGGCTTTGTTAAAATGCCGTGAAACCGCAGAATTATTAAACAGCCTTTGTATTTAATATTATATAGAATAATTATATATGAACATACTTAAATATTTATTTTTTGTATATAAAAGCTTTGAATAGTTATCGTGGTAAATCTATATGTATTCCTATTTTCGGCATTATAAACATTGTTTGTATAAAATCACATATAATATTTATGTTTTGTATATTTGTTTGTTATATGTGACAAAATATAATTATTCTGAAAAAAGTGTTGACAAAAATCTTGTTTTAATGTATAATTATTAACATTGCACAGTCAGTTTCATATGTGATTGTGTAATTTAATATGGCGGTATAGCTCAGTGGCTAGAGCAACCGGTTCATACCCGGTAGGTCGTAAGTTCAAATCTCACTGCCGCTACCAAAGTTCCTGAGTTTGTATAAGGCCCGTTGGTCAAGCGGTTAAGACGCCGCCCTTTCACGGCGGAATCATGGGTTCGATTCCCGTACGGGTCACCAGTTTCATTCCCCGCAAACGTCGTATTTACGTTGTTTGCGGGGTTTGTATTTTAGCTCAAAAACGGGTTTGTTCTTTATCTGTTCTTTATTTTCAAAAAACATAAGAATCGGTATCGAAAATCAGGAAACCCTCGCCTCTTTGCTTCTGCCGAAGTCAAGGGCATTGCATACCGCCTCGGACACCTTCGCTTGAGCCTCCTGTATCACGTGGCAATAAATATTGCTCGTGGTGCTGATGGTCGAATGTCCCAAAGCCCCCGATACGGAAACTATGTCCACTCCGGCGTTGACAAGGAGCGAGGTAAAAAGATGACGGAAGCTGTGCAATCCATAGAATGGTAATCCATGCTTTTCACAAAACTCACCGAGCCAGAAATAAGGCGTTCCGTTCTGCATAGGTTCCCCATTCCATTTTACATAAAGCCTGTCGGTTTCAACCCACTTATCCCCCAAGCGGAGGGCTTCCCCGTCCTGCTCCTCTTTGTACTCTTTCAGCATATCCATAATAAACTGAGGGAATTTCAGGGTTCGCTGTGATTTGCGGGTTTTTGTCGTATCGGTGTACACGCCTTGCTTCGCGGTATAGTTCGATGTTCTGCGGATACTGATGACGTTGTGTTCAAAATCAATGTCGCCCCACTGCAAACCGAGCATTTCTCCCCTGCGGAATCCGCTGTAAAGAAGCAGATAAAAGAATGTTTTGTACTTCAAAGGTTCGCCGTTAAGAAGCTCCAGAAAACGTTCCACCTCGGCGGGCGTATAAATCTGCTTTTCCTTATGCTCGTCCTTTGGAATAGTCACCTTTCCGCATGGATTGTCAGAAACCATTCCCATTTTAACGGCATAGGAAAAAACGTCCGATATAAAGCTGAGGTTGTGGCGGATTGTTTTCGGCGCGAGGGGTTTCCCCGTCTTTTCGTTCGCACCCTCTTTTGAAAGGGTGTTTACAAACGTCTGAATATGCCTCGGTGTAATTTTATCGAGCCTTAAATGTCCGATTGCCGGGTAAATCCTTTTACGAAGCTGTAACATTCTTTCATATGTCGTGTTGCGAAGATTGGGCTGTGCGAATTCCTCAAACCACTGTTCCGCGAAAATCTCAAATTTCACAGCCGAAACCTGAAACCCTTTCATACACTTTTCCTCGAAAAGAACAGTCTGACGGGTTAATTCCTTTTCAATCTGTTTTTCCGTCATGTTCGGTTCGGGTTTCCAAGTTAAAGACTGGATAATCTGAGTGCCGTCAGTGCGGTATCCGCATGAAACTCTTATAGAGTAGCTTTGTCCTCTTTTTTGAATGGTAGCCATATAATTAAATCCTCCTGAAAGTTAATTATTATGGCATATCTCTACATTAAGATAATAACACTTTTCTGTTTTTATGTCAAGAAGGATATGCCAAATTTAAAATGTTTATCTGCTCATAGATTTTTTCTTTTTCTCAATATGCGGATGAAGGAATTGCTGTAATTTTTCAGATAAGCCGAGCATTTCAACAAAAGCGTAAAGCTTATCAAGCGCCTTTTCAAGCGAACCGATTTTCTGTTTAAGGCTTGCATTTTCCAAAGTAAGGTTAATACCCGACTTTTCACTTAACTTCCGCTTTAATGCTGAGTTTTCAGAATCTAAAGCCTGATTTTCCTGTTTCAACTCCAAAACCTCCGCTTTTAGCTTCTTTTCAGACTTTTCGGAAACAATCTGTTTCTGTGCCAGTGTTTGAAGATTATCATAATCTGACTTTTTAACGGCGATATTTTTTGAAAGCGGAATGTTTTTTACTTCAATTTCCTCAACGGCTTTAACGTCGGCTTTCTTTTTCGCGATTTTTTCAAGCTCTGTCTTATCTTCCTGAATCCTCCGCTCCTGCTCGGATAATACGGCGGTGTTTTCGGAAATGTTTTTATACAGCTCAACATTTTTGTCCTCCAAATCAAACTTTTTGTTCAAAAGCCGCTCGAAATCTTCCGTGGTTTCTTCAATCTTATTATCAAGATACTCCGCCCGCTCCTGCTGATACTCCGTCTGAGCCTGCAAGGAATTGATATTGTCCTTGTATTTCTTGTATTCGTCAACCGCGAAGCTTCCCCTTGATTTTTCAGGCTCCTTTATCGTAATGCCGCGGGCGTTGCAGATTTTCTCAAGAACCTTTCGTTCGGCTATACGCCACTTGTTTATAGCGTCAATGCCTGTGTATCCCATTTCCTTTAAAGCCTGCGACAATCCGTTCTGGGTATCAACGCCACGGTTGTAATGACCGACCGGAATATAGTCGATATGAAGGTGGGGCGTCGCCTCGTCCATGTGGAGTACAGCGTTGAAGACATGGAAATTATAATTTCGTTCAATGAAACCTTGCATATATTCGTTCAGGCAATCGGCGACCAGTCTGTAATCGGGCGTTCCGTACCCGCTGTCGCTTTTGTCGCCAATCTGGACTAAATCCTCATAAAAGCTTTTTCGTTTGTCCGGCGCTGTTATGACATGGTTGTCCGGCATGTGGTTGAACGCATTTTCAAAATAGCTCGTTTTTATACGGCGGTCATCGCGCTTTTGCTTGGCGTTATATCTTTCGACCGCCGCGCTGAAACATTGTTCATATGCCTCGGCTATCGGCTGTCTTACAAAGGTGACGTTATCCTTCGTCCGTTCGGGGTCAACATTTTTTGGAATAAAGGTGCGGTTATTGTGGGAAAGAACCCCTTTCCCTTGGCAGTGTGATATACTTTTTATATTCATAACAAATCTCCTGTTCCTGTAAAATCATGTTTTTTCGTAAGAGCTTACTCGTCCGTTTTACCCCCGTTTATGACGGGGGTAACCCCATAGCAGTTATGACA
>DBCY01000213.1 GCA_002293295.1 Ruminococcus sp. UBA946
ATTTTTTCATGGCGTTTTCCTCGCTTCCGTATCTGCTTATTTATAGGAGAGGGTGAATCTATATTGCCTTCCTCCCCTGAACATAAAATTACCTTGTCATATTATATGTTAAAGTTTGTTTTTTTGTGATTTTACAGGCATGTACATGACATTTTAGGATGGATATATAAATTNNGGAGTATAAAGTTGAATCTATAAATAAAAAACTCCTGTATAATTGAAATATCAATTTACAGAAGCGGATTTATTAACATATGTTTATTTAAATTTATTTATAATATCCATGATTATTTGTTTTTCATCACTTGTAAGAATTACCCATTTTTCAAACAATTCCATTTGCTCGTCTGATAACTCAATCATATTACCTTCAGCGAAGAATTGTGATAGTGTTATTCCAAGACCTTTACAGATTTTTTCAAGAGTTGGAATTGTGGGGTTGGTATCCCTGTTAAACATATTGGTAAGCGTAGACGACTGTATGCCTGATTCCTCACCCAGTCTGTATACTGTCCAATTGCGTTTACGCAGTATTTCCCGTATCCTGTCAAGAGTTTTCATCTAAATCCTCCTAAAATATTTTTATGTACTTATTATAATACACAAAAGGGTAATAATTAACTTTCATATGTATTGACATTTATATACATATGGGTTATAATTATAACTGGAGGTATTAATATGTATAATACAGAAAGACAAGCTCTTGTTGAATATATATCAAAATATATAATTAACATGTTAAACGGTGATATAAATAAAAACCTGAAAGATAATCTTACTGAATGGATTAACAGAATAGGTATGCTTAATGACCGGGTAATGGGAAATTATCTTAAAAGCTTATCAGTTTTATTTGAAGAAGCTGTTACTGACGAACAAACTTCAGAAAGATTATACTGGTTTTTCTATGAAAAATTACTGTTAGATATAAAAAATATCAATGAATTGCAAAAGTTTACAAACAGAATATCAGAATTTATTAGTGATATTGAAGCTTATACAAAAGTAAAGGAAGCATTCAGAGGTTTCCTGTGTGAATCCACATCCGGATGCGATTTACCCCTTTATATTATAACAAAACATATAAAAAGTATAGCGAATGCTTATTTTTAGTTAAGAATGACAATATAATTTTATGGCTATAGTCCGCAGATAATATATCTTTGTCTGCAAACTGAAAAGACCGCCGAAGCGGTCTTTTTCGTAAGAATAATATTACTTTTCAAGTCTGCGTATATGCTTATCCGCACAGAACGGCAGGCAGGAAAGCGCGCCGAATATGCCGATTACGAAAAACAGCATTGCCGCCCCGGAACCTTTCCCCGTTCCGAACAGCATACTCCATACGCTTCCCGTGGACTGCGCTTCCATAAAGGGTTCAAAAACCTTATCAACCAGAAACCCCCCGAACAAGTATCCGATAGGAATAGTAAAAAACTGGAGCGTGTTTCTTGCGGAATAGACCCGTCCCTGCATTTCAACCGGGATTTTCGAGCGGAAAAGGACGTCCATATTGGCGTTCATAACCGGTATTAAAATCCATCCCAGGACGGCGCCTGCGCACCAAACAGGGGTGTTTCTTCCGAAAGCGAGGATGAAATTCTCCGTACTCATTGAAAAAAGAAGGGAGCCGCATATAACACGCGTCCTGCTTTTAGGCGCCGGAAGAACGGTAACAAGGAGACTTCCCAGCATCATCGCAATTCCGGTGACGGTGTTGACTATACCAAGAGAAACCTCGCTTCCGCCGTTCCGCGAAAGAATCATAGCAGGCAGGGCGGCATTGAATATTGAAGCTGTAAAGTTAATAACCGCAAGAAACAGTATTAAATCCAGGATTCCCTTGTTATCCTTCAAATACCGCAAACCGTTTTTTGCCGAACGTATGACCGTTTCTTTCACAGCTCCGGCTTTTTCTTTTATTACCGGTATCCTGATAAAGAACAACAGGGAAACAAACGCAATCACAAATGTGAACAAGTCGAACACTATTACGAATTCAAGGCTTGTAAAGGAAAGCAAAGCGGACGCAAGAACAGGTGTTAGCATGGTGACAAGTGAATTTGTAAAAGACCTCATCCCGCTTGCTTTCTGATAATATTTTTCCGGCGTAAGCAGTGTTACCGAAACGTCGGTGGCAGGCTGCTGAACCGTATTCATAAGTCCGTTAAGAGTATTGATAACATATAAATGCCATACTTCCAGCTTTCCGGTTATCAGCAGAATAAGCACGGAAACCGTACAAAGTGCGGCGAAGCTGTCGCTTAAAAGTATTGTGACCTTTTTGTTCCACCGGTCGGATAAAGCTCCGGCGAAAATACTCAGCAAAACATAGGGTGCATACGAGCATACCGTTAAAAGCGCGGTTGTGAGGGCAGACCCTTCGTTCTGATACGACCAAATCACAACGGCAAAATTGGTCATTGAGCTGCCCAGGGAAGAAAACGACTGTGTTATCCATAAAATAAGGAACGGACGCAGTTCCTTTATAGTTGTTTTAAATTGTTTTTTCATGACTTTGCTCCTTTTTCATAATATTTATGAAAATGCAAAGCCTTTTCGGACGGATTCTATTCACCTTTTCAGTAAATTAATATGAACAGCTCTGTGCCGTGCCGTCCGAATCAGACCCTGCACAGAGCTTCTGCAATACAAAGTATCATTAAAACTATCCTTTCTGAAAGTTTAAAATTGTTTTGAACTTTATCTTTCAGTACAATTATTTACAAGGGTGTGTCAGTGCATACAGAATATCGGGTGTGCTTCTGCCTGCCGTTTCAAGAAAATTCAACGGTTCGCTGATATGCCCGAGGCTGTGGGCGTCGGAATCAGTAATTATTCTGCATTCCCGCAGATACGGGTTTTCGTTCTTCAGCTTTTCGGCAATCTCGGGATTCATAACCTCGGCGCAGGCAAATTTACTGTCAGGGGGGATAAAGCCTAAGTTTGAAAGCAGGCTTGATGAGCTTTTATCAATATGAGCCGGAATCATTATTCCGTTATATTCCGAAACGATGTCATACACCTCGTCAAAACCCACGGCAGCAGCATTAATAAGGAGATTTGGGATAATCCCTGTAATTTCATCATTTTCATCCGCAATCCGCTGTTTTCCGAATATTTCCTCATTATTCGGGAAAGCCGGCAGACGTTGTGTTACGAACCCGTCAAACCGCATTGCGCTGTCAAGGCTTTCAAACAGACACAGAATGTGAACCTCCTCGGCTGTTGTGAGTTCCATACCGGGGATTGCGGTTATTCCGTATTTCCCGGCAAGCTTTATAACAGCGGGACAGTTTTTGCAGCTGTTATGGTCGGTTACCGCTATAATGTCAAGTCCCTTCAAAGCCGCCATACCGATAACGTCCGATGGCAGCATATCATCGTCCGCGCAGGGCGAAAGGCATGAATGGATATGCAGGTCATATGATAAAAGCATAAAAAGCACCTTCTTGCATTGTGGAGAGCATATGGTTATTAGAGAATAGCTCTCGAAAACTAGCTGCTGGTTACTATTCTCTATTTATCAACTATTAGCTTATGCGCTTTAAGCGCCGCGTCAAATACCGGCAATTCCGTCCTTAAAACGGTTACACCCTGCTGCTTTGCCTTTTCCAGCGCTGACGGGTCAAGCATGGCGCTTTCAGCAATAACAATGCACCCGCCGTCCGTCAGGACGGCGACGGCAACGGTATTGACATTACCCATAACGGTTACCCATACCGAACCTGCGGGATTGCGGGACATCGCAAAGGACAGCAAATCACAGCAGAATACCTTTGACAGTTCCGTATCCATGTTACCGCTCCCGTTTATAATTTCAAACCCGGCAGAGCTGATAAAATCCCCAAGCTTCATATTCATGGCCATCCTTCCGAAGTTATGATATTCTTATTCAGTGAGTTATCTGAGTCTGTTTGCCTAAATCCTGTATTTCAAACGTTTGTATATCGTCAGGATTATTTATATCAACCGTTACAATCTTATAGTAGAAATATCCGTACCCTGGCAATGTGTTGTTTTCATCGGAGGGCATAACTATAACAAATTTACCGGAGCTGATTTCAATCACATTGCACCAGTCTGACGGGATAACGGGCAGCCTGCCGTCTTTTTCGGCGGCTTCCCTGTATTTTTTTGCGTCGGCTATGCTGATTTCGTATCCATTATATAATTCGGTATCGCCGAAATCGGGAACTTTTTCACTGCCGTGAACAAATGAACCGATATAATAAATGGTTTCCTTATCAAAATTAACGGAAAACTGACTGTATTCCGCTTGCTCCTCAATCTTTCCGAACCAGTGCTCTCCGGCGAAAATATAAAACTCTTCTCCGTCGGGGAAAAATCTGCACCATGAGTTCCAATCCTTGGTTTTATCGGGGTTTACGTTTAATGCCCTGTCAATTCTGTTTTCAATGACATTAAACCGGAAGAGGTATTCCGCCCCGCTGTTATATGTCATGATAATATAATTTTCATCCGCGTAATAAATATGCCACGTTTCTGTGCCGACCGGGCGTGTCTTAAGTACATCGGCGGCTTCGGACAAACCATTAAAAAAGGGCGGAGTTACTTCGTATACCGACGATTCAGGTTTTTGAGCAGTCTTTAAGTTAATCGCCGTGTTATCATCTTCGTTAAAGAAAATATAGTCATTTGGGTGAATATTTAAATTGCCTTCGTCGTCTGTCCAGTAAAGGTTCATTACGCATTTTTTATCTGCTGCCATTTCTATAATTATATCCGGCGTAAGTTCCGCGATAAAGCCTCCTCCGCTGTAAAGCGATAAATCAGGATAATCTTCTGAAACGGGTTCAGCTTTGTCTATTCCCAGTTCGGATACGGTTTTTTCGTAAAAGGACTGATACGCCTGCTTTTGAATTTCCGCCAGCTTTTCCTCGGTTTCTTTCATGTATTCAACTGCTTCGGGCGTTTCATATAGAAAACCCATTTCGTCTTTCCAAAAACCGTATGAATAATAATACATAAGCTCGCCGTAAACAGTCCCGTCGGCTTTAAAAGCATTGAGGTAATCGTAATACCCGGGAGCGGTTAAGAATACTTTAATTTCATCGCCGGCATCTGCGGATTTAACAGCCTCTTTTAGCATTGGTGAAATAAAATAAGGCGATTTCATGGCTTGTTCGTATTTTATATGCAAATCTTTATCTGATAAAGCTGTTACTTCACTTAAAACAGGCAGGGCAGCTGTTTCGCTTACTATACCGGTTTCAGTTTTTCCGGGAACGGCGTCGGTATTGCAGGCGGTCATCAGTATTGTCATTATTAAAGCCGCCGCTATAATCCTTTTCATATCAGAAATCTCCGTTCATAATATAATTCATATATAATACAACTCAGCCGGCTAAAATTTTTCAGTGAATGGAAATTTGATATTTTGTTGAATAAACCCTATTGAAAGTATAGAATAATAAGTAAAATCATACCGCTGTTATTGTTACTTGTTAATTAATGCTAGTACCTCGTAACATCTAAAAATTGCGAATAATAAATTAAAATCATACCGCCACAGGCGGTATACCACCATTGTTAATTGTTAATTTTTAATAGTTAATTGGTATTAGAGGGTGTTATTCGACTTTCACATCCGAAACATTACTCAGGGCATCCGCCGCGCCATGCTTGGTATATGAATCAAGAAGGTTGAACTGCTCCGAAAGCTGATGGATATATCCCCTTAAAAGATGGATACAGTCGCGTTCGTTTGCCCTGCCGCTGACAATATCCTCGGCAAGGGCGCGGCAGGTGGGAGCTCCGCAGGAACCGCAGTCAAGCCCTGGGAATTTATCGCACAGCTCGGAAATCTTAGCCATTGCGGCAATGCTTTCCTTCATGTCGGCTCCGATTTTGAAGACGGGTATATATTCAATTTTATCCTGTAAGAACAGAGGTTCCGGATTCATATCCCCGATACGGCTCTTTGAAACGGGCATATATTTCCTCAGCCTGTCAAGCTTCGCTTTTGCCACATAAGGGTTTTCAACGGTCAGGGTGCCGCCCACGCATCCGCCGAAGCAGGCATTCAGCTCTATAAAGTTAAGGTCGGGGAACTTCTGGTCCTCCATATCCTCCAGCACCTTTATTACATTTTCTATGCCGTCCGCCGCAAGATAGCTGTCGGTTAAAAGACCGCCAGCCTCTCCACCGCTCCTGCTCCAGCTGACCCCGATTTTCCCGGATGCGGAAAGCTCTTCCAGGACGGCGTCGGAATGGCTCATATGGTTTAACATAACAGGGTAGACATCCTTAATTGCAACGACGGCGTCAATGTCTGATTTTTCAATTCCTATTGGGTTTTTCACCGCAGTGACCTTAGCGGGGCACGGTGAGATAAATATAATACCGATTTTATCAGGAGGCAGTCCCGTCTTCTCAGAAGCCATTTTTCTGGCAAGCGAAGCTGCGACTTCTGCGGGAGCGGAAAGCGGTATAATATGTTCTATCAGGTTGGGAAACCTGATTCTGATAAGCCTTACGACCGAAGGGCAAGCCGATGAAATAAACGGTTTTTTATCCTCGTTTTCGGCTATATACCGTCTTGAAATTTCACTGACAAGTTCAGCAGCAGACGATACTTCATAAACATTGTCGAAACCGATTTTTAATAAAGCCCTTAATACAATGTCGGTATCGTCCAGATTATTGAACTGCGAATAAAGCGAAGGCGCGGGAAGAGCCACGGTGTATTCATAATCGTCCAGAACCGGCAAAGGGTCGTATATCGGAAGCTTGGCGTGGTGGGGGCATATTCGTATGCATTCACCGCAGTCAATGCAGAATTCTTTTATAATCACGGCTTTCCCGTTTCTTACGCGGATAGCCTGCGTAGGGCATCGTTTTATACAGTTTATGCAGCCTTTGCATTTTTCCGTGTCCAGATGCACGGAATTATTGAATTTCATAAAAAATCCATCCTTAAAAAATTATAACAAAACTTTTATAGTAACGGTCGTTCCTGCTCCGACCTGAGATTTGACATCCATAAAATCGGAATACTTTTTTATATTCGGAAGACCCATACCGGCTCCGAAGCCGAGAGAACGCACATTGTCGGGCGCGGTAGACCAGCCTGCCTGCATTGCCTGTTCAATATCCTCAATTCCCGGACCTTTGTCGGCAAGAACCACAGTGACTTCGCTCTCGGATATTTCAACGTCGATTCTGCCGCCTCCGGCATGTATGACCATATTTATTTCACCCTCGTACATTGCAATTGCAACTTTACGAACCGCTTCGGGGGATACCCCCATCATTTTAAGCTTGCTCTTGACATCGCCCGACGCTTCTCCGGCTCTGGTAAAATCATCGGCAGTCACTTCATAAACAAGCTTTATTGTTTTACTCATGTATCCGTCCCTCCCCGCAAGCCTTTCTCATACAGAATACCGCAGGCGGCAAACATCCTGATATCGGTTGACAGCAGAACGATTTTCCGTTCCTTTGCAAGCTTTATGATGGAACCGTCGGGTTTTTTGCCCCGGACGAAAACTATACATACAATATCCATCATTTCGGCNNCGGGTTGCACAGCCCGGTAAGCAGAACGGACTGGTCCTTGACAAAGGCAAGGACGTCGCTCATCATATCGGAACCGCAGGCGGTATGTACCTCATGCGTAAGGTAATCCTCGCCGCATAAAACCTCGGCATTTAAAAATCCTTTAATATCGTTGACAGTCACTGCAATTCCTCCGATTATTTTTATAGTATAGT
>DBCY01000131.1 GCA_002293295.1 Ruminococcus sp. UBA946
TCACAGCTTGAAGCCGCAAAGGGTGAACTTGGCAAGCCTTTCCCGCGTGAGGACGAACTTACCGCCAAAACCGCACGGCTTGCCGAACTTAATATTCAGCTTAACATTGACGGCAAACAGGAAACCGATGTAACGGAGGGCGGTAAAACGGATACCTCTGCGAAAACGGATATAGCCGCAGATAAAATACCGTCAGTATTTGACAAGTCAGCGGATAAACCGCCTGAATCCATTCAGGAGCGAATGAAATATTACAAGGCGGCGGCTGATAAAGCTGCGGAAATGACAACACCGAAAACACCGCCTAAACTCGGTAAAGACAGCGAACTGCAATAGCTTTTTTACGGTCCGGCAAGTAATTTCTACTCGCCGGACTATATTTTTTTTGAACAGAATTTGTCATTACACAATCGGATACAGAGTGTTTACTTTTGCATTTGAGTATGATATAATGAAAAAGTGGTAGTTGTGATTTAAAAGGTCTTATTTATAAAAATATAATATCTGGAGTTTATAGGTATGAAGAAAATTGCTGTTATTTATAAATCCTTACATGGCTCAACAAAGCGATACGCGGAATGGATAGCCGAAGAACTGAAAGCTTCGCTTTTTGAAGCGTCAGGCGTCAAACCCGCTCAATTAACGGATTATGATGTTATCGTATACGGAGGCGGGTTATATGCGGGAGGGATTATCGGAGTAAAACTTGTTACAAAAAACCCCTGCAAAAATCTTGTTGTCTTTACAGTAGGGCTTGGAACTCCCGAAACCTCAGATTATACAGAAATACTGACCAAAAATTTTACTGCCGAATATCTTGAAAAATCAAAAGTCTTTCATCTGCATGGCGGCATTGATTATCAGAAACTAAGTATAATCCACAGGGTAATGATGGCTTTTAAGAAAAAAGAGTCGGAGAAAATCCCTTTGAATGAACGTACAAGCGATGACCGTTCCCTGCTTGAAACCTACGGCGGTAAAGTTGATTTCACCGACAGAGAAACGATTAAACCGCTTGTTGATTATGTTCATGAGTTATAAAATATAATGTTTGACTTTACCTGTCAGTATGATAAAATTATAAGGGTAATAGTAAACTGTTTCTTGTATAAATGAAAGGTATGACGGCATTTGAATAACAATGAATTACAGGTAAAAGTCAATTCGGCAATGTATACGCTTATTAAAGAAAAGGGCGTCGCTTCCCCCGCCGAAGTTCTGATTAAAATCGGGGTATTAACAAAAGAAAATTACGAAAACTGGCGCTTCGGGCTCGTCCCCTATCTTAAAAAAGTATGCCAAATCAGTTTAGGAAAACTATCGTCAGTAAGCCGAGAAATCCGTGCTTACGCTAAAAAGAATAACCTTAAACCCTCATGGACTGATTATAGGAAATGGGGCAAGGGCGCAAATATCCGGCTTAAATTTTCAAAGAGCGGTGATGAGCAAATAGAACGGTTTTACGCCACTCATTACGTCAGTCAGCAGAAAGTTACCGAAGCAAAAGAACGTAAAAAATCCGCAGAAACAAATGCGGATTAAATCAGAATATTTTTATATAACGCTCCGATTTTATAATCGGGGCGTTTAATTTTTTAAGGAGGATAACAAATGGCAAACCGCACAAGAAAAATCCCTCTCCAGTTCTATGTAAACGAAAAGGAACAGGATTTTATTTTTAAGAAAATGGAGGTCTTGCAGACAAAGAACCTTTCCGCATATCTTCGCAAAATGGCGCTTGACGGATATATTCTGAACGTGGATTACTCCATGTTCCGTGAAATAAATTCGTCACTGCAGCACATCTCCAACAGCGTGAACCAAATCGCAAAAAGAGTTAATTCAACCGATAATATCTATGAAGATGATATATCTTTGATAAAGGAGCAGCAGGAGAAAATATGGCAATTACAAAAATCCATTCTATCTCAACTACCCTGAACAAAGCAATCAGTTATATCGTCAATCCCGATAAAACTGACGGCAAGCAACTTGTGTCCTCGTTCGCCTGTTCCGCTGAAACGGCGGCGGTTGAATTTGAGTGGACTATGAAAAATTCAGGCAAGCAGGGCGGGCGTTTGGCGTATCATTTAATCCAGTCATTTGACACCGGAGAAGTTGACTATGAAACCGCCCATGAGATGGGAAAAAAACTTGCCAATGAAGTTTTGGCGGGCAAATATGAATATGTAATCGCCACTCACATTGATAAAGGGCATTATCATAATCACATCATTTTTAATTCCGTAAGCTTCAAAGATAAAAAGAAATATTATTCGAGTGCAAAGAGTTATCACCGCATACGTCGCGTCAATGATAAGCTCTGCCACGAGTACGGTTTATCAGTTATCGACCAAAGCAAAAACAAGGGTAAATCCTACAAGGAATACACAGCCGATAAAGACGGTACGAGTTGGAAATCACTGCTTAGAAAACATATTGACGAATGTATTCTTCGTTCACAAGACTTGAACGATTTTCTTTCTCTTATGGGTAAGGATTATGAAATAAAGCAAGGCAAGCACATTGCTTTCCGCGCGGTGGGGCAGGAACGGTTTACCCGTTCAAAAACACTCGGAACGGAGTACACCGAGGAACGTATTAAAGAGCGATTGCAGGGGATTACGCAGACCGTTTCAAAGTCAAGAAAATCCTCTGAAAACTTCAATCTTCTTATTGATATTGAAAACAATATAAAGGCGCAGCAGTCGGCGGGATTCGCTCATTGGGCGAAGATTCAGAACCTTAAAAATGCCGCCAACACCATGAACTGGATTACCGAAAACGGCATACTTGACTACTCCGCTTTAGCAGAAAAATTCGAGGGTATCAGATATAAAAAAGACAGTACCCACAGCCGTATTAAGGCAATTGAAAAACGTATAAAAGAACTCAACGTACTTATAAAGGACATTGAGGTTTACCGCAAAACAAAACCGATAGTTGACAGGGCTGACAAGGTAGTTTTCAAGGAAAAATACCGTAAAGAACACGAATCGGAATTTATACTTTTCAAAGCTGCCGCGCAGTCCTTGAAACCGCATTTAAAGGACGGTAAAACACCGTTAATCAAGCCTGTCCGAACGGAAATCAATCAGCTTATTTCAGAGAAAAATTCTCTTTACGGTGAATATGATTCGCTCAAAAAAGAATTTGCCGATATTCAGAAAATGAAACAAAATGTTGATATGATTTTGGGTAAAGATAATTCACCCGACCGAGAAAACGTCCGCAGACGTGATAACGGTCTTGAATAGGAATACCACAGTAAAATACTCCCGCAAAGCTGATTGCGGGAGTATTTTTTATTGCCGTTTGACGGCAATTCAATTTAAGCCGATAATTATATAACCGTTTTTACGGTTATATAATTTGGCTTTGTTCAAAATCAAAAATGCGGAGCATTTTTGTCAAAGGGTTTTAGGGATTTCCCTAACAAGCACGTTTAGGAGAACCGCCGAAACGCTGTATAAGTCATGACTTATACGATGCTTGCTATCCTCCCCCACGCCGTGCGTGGAAGTTGCTTTTTCAAAGCTTTTCCGCACTTGTGCGGTGATTGATTATTCAAGAAAAAGAAAAATCAGGGTTATTCTTCTTTCAAACTTTCGCCGAGACCTTTTATAACAGGGTCAAGGAAATAAAGTAATCAAAGGGTTTAACTCACAGAAGAAGGATTTGACTGATTTTTAAATGTATTCAATACAGATACGGATGTTGAATTGACTTTTTTGTTTGTTACAGTGAAAGAAAATACGTTCCAAACATTACCGGTTTTTCCGATAGGAATATAATAATCTTTAATTATTTCTTTCCCATTATCCATATAATAAAATGTAACCTTTGCGCCGGATGAAGACATAGCAGTTGAATTCGTTCGTGTAATGTTTGAATAATCATGAACCGAATATGTATATTTACCGTCTCTTTCGGTATATAGAGTAATTGTTTCAGGTCCATATGAGTTTGTGTCATCTACATCCAAGTTAGCAATATTCTGATGTGAAGGAAAACTATAGTAAACGTGCATTCCTCCCGGTCCTCTTAAATGTGAATCAAGGTCACTTGGAGTGCTACCCCAAGTCAATACCAATCTGCTCTCATTTGCTGACAGTTCAGGACATAAAACAGTGGAAATTTTATCCGGAATCGCTGAATTTATAGATGAAACGGCGAAGTTTTCATATCCGGTTATAAAACCGTCCTTACTTATTTCTGCTGTATAATATCCGCTTGGCAATCCCCTTGCCGTATTCAGTACACCTCTAGTGTTTGTTATATCAGAAATTTCAATTCCGTCTGCGTCAACTATATAATTACTTTTAGTTTCGCCCCAATTTTTACGATACTTAATTGTTGCTCCGCTAATAGTGCGATTGTTTGTTGCATCCCTTACTTCAAAATTAAAATAACTTTGCGGTTCAGCATTGACCATAGTTATTTCCTTGATGTATTTTACTTCGTTTTCAGCTAATTCAATATTATTAAATATTAACGGCTCATAATCATCTTTTCCTACGTTTGATGTATCATTATCTTCCTTTATAAATTCAATTTTATGAGTTCCGGCAGGCATTATTATTTCAAAATATCCGCTATCTAGGTCAAGCGGTTTAGCTTCTTTTCCGTTAATACTGATAAAAACATCTGACAGAGGATTTCCAGATTTTTTTTCAACAACCCTTCCCATAATGATACCATTAGCTTTTTCCTCATAATCTTCAGGCTGTCCTACTTTTGAAATAGCTTTGTTGGCATCGACAAGAGGATATGAGCCTGTTCCCTTTACCGGGGGTGCGGGGTCAAATTCGGTAAAACCTTAAAAAATAATTAGGGGCGGAGCATACCCTTTTGACAGCTCCGCCCTACATATATATACAGGAAAGGATGTTAAAACTTGAACAGCACAGTACGCAGGGGAGAAATTTACATGGCAGACTTAGAGCCTCACAAAGGGAGCGAACAGGGCGGTTTACGTCCTGTTTTAGTTTTGCAGAATAACTTGGGAAACAGCTACTCTCCGACAACCATTATCGCTCCAATATCTAATAAACCGGGCAAAGACTATTTGCCTGTACACATCAGACTTAGCAAATACGATTGCCTTGACGATACTTCAACGGTATTACTTGAACAGATAAGGGTAATTGACAAGAGCAGACTGCAAGATTATGTATGTTCGCTTCGCAAATATGAAATGAGAACGATTGATACTGCGCTTCTTATTAGTATAGGTGTCAGTCAGATTCCGTCAAAAGAGGAGGACTTGAATGAATACAGTTAAAGATATTATACCCGTAAATGGTAATATTTCGCTTCCGCACGAATGCGTCAGTGAATTCAAAAAGGCAATGAAAATAGGATACTATAAGAATTTCTATAAAAAAGGTTTAATTACTGCTGAACAACTTGAAAAATTAATGCTTATGCAGAATAAAACCGCATAGCCTCTAAATAAAAAAGTTCCGTACAGCACTTGACATCATCGCTTTAAAGTGATAAAATAATAGTGCAGGGAAATATAGTTTCCATATTTTACGGGGAAGGAGGAAAAATGTATAGTAAAAATATAAACGTAGCGGCGTACTGCCGTGTAAGCACAGATGACGCGGACCAGTTGCACTCGCTTTCGGCACAGATTAAATTCTTCACTAATTATATCAGCGAGCACGAAGGGTGGAAACTCAAAGAGGTATATTATGATGAGGGGATAACCGGAACGTCGGTTAAGAAACGTGAGAATTTTAACCGTATGATTACCGATGCGGAAAATAAAAAAATAGANNGACCTTATCCTTACAAAAGAAGTCAGCCGTTTCGCAAGGAACACAATTGACACACTTTCTTATACAAGAAAACTCTCTTCGCTTGGTATAGGCGTACTGTTCATGAACGACGGCATTGACACCCGCGACAAGGATGGCGAACTCCGATTGACTATAATGGCAAGTATAGCGCAGGAGGAAAGCAGAAAAACTTCCGAGCGCGTCAAGTGGGGAATTCGACGCAAAATGGAAAACGGCTGGGTATACGGTAACACTGGTATGTTAGGGTATGAGGTTAAAAACGGAACGCTGACAGTTATTCCGGAACAAGCCGAGATTGTCCGCAGAATCTTCCATTTATATGTGTATGAGAAAAAAGGAACTCATGCAATCGCAAAAGAACTTAACGCCGACGGCTTATTTACATTGAAAGGCAAGATATGGCGGCAAAGCACAGTATGCGGAATACTTAAAAATGACAAATATGTCGGAGACCTTACTCAATGGAAACATTACTCAACCGATTTTCTTACAAAAAGAGTTGTTAAAAATAACGGCGATAATTCCGAAGTCCCGCTTATTACTATCAGCAATCACCATGAACCGATAATTGACCGTGAAACGTGGGATTCGGCAAAGATTCAAATGGAAGAACGGGGTGCGATGAGCCGTGAGGGCAGAAAATACTCGCAGCATTACTGGTACAGCAGCAAAGTGTATTGCGGAAAATGCGGCTGGGCTTTCGGAGTAAGCGGGCAAAAGACTAAACCTAACCGCTCGCTCAGATGCGTAAACCGCGCGAAGTACGGTGATAATCCGAGGATTGACGCTAACGGCACTGACGTTGGTTGTGATATTAAGTCAATTAATGAAAAAGTTTTATCGTTTTGCATGAAATACATCCTTGAACACATTCAAAGCTCACAGGAGGAAATAATCGGTGATTTGCTCCTTGAAATCAAAACAATGCAAAAAGATGAGAAAGTCGTTGATATTAAAGTCTTTGAGAACGAAATTGAGAATATGAGGGGTAAGAAGCGAAGGGCAATTGATTTAATGATTGAAGGGTTAATATCAAAAGATGATTTAAAGGAACAAACAGCTTATTATGAAAGTGAAATTGCCCGTCTTTCCGAAGAAATGAACCAAAGTCAAAATATAAATTCCGTACATGAAATGCAAATTGATAAAGTTAAGTCATATATTAATGAAGTTAAAAAGACTGCTGAAATAAATGCGGGCAACACCGAACTCTACGGCGAAATGCTTGAACGTATTGTGGCGCTTGAAAATAATGCTGTTGACTTTTACTTAAAATGTGTTCCCTTCGGTTTTAGAATAGAATACCACATTAAAAAGTTTAATCAACAGCGCAAATACGATATTTTCATTGATTCGTTCTCTGTCGTAGCATAAAAATGTTTCCATTGCGTTTGGGTGGCGGAATGTGTGAAGCCCAT
>DBCY01000111.1 GCA_002293295.1 Ruminococcus sp. UBA946
ATTTATTATTATATATAAAATTATATGATATAACTGTATTAATACATATACTACACACTAATTCTATTTATTGTCTCCCCGTAGTGAAAGGAAAAATATTCTATGAGAAAAACAGCATTATTGCTTGCGGCGGTTCTGTTATTCCCGGTTTTTACGGGTTGCAGGAAAGAGGAAAAAACTCCCGGGGATTTACGGGAGAAATCTTACAGTCTGACGCAATTCTCCCTGCCTGAAGNNGGTAATCATATCGCCTTCTTTGACGGAAGCAAGGTTTCGGTTGTTAATTATTCGGGGGAGCTTAATGACAGTATCAGTTTGAGTGACGAAGACCCTCTGTTTTGTTTTGACGTAACCCCGGATGGTAATTACGCGGCTGTAATGATTGAAGCGGACTCTGAAACCGGCGGAATTTTATCAGCCGCTATAAAGGAATATGACCAGAAAGGCAGCAGTATAAAAAACGCTGAAATAGACGCAGAGGTGTTCAATAAAAAATCCGGCACGGTTTATCCATTAAAGCTTTTAACCGATAATAATTATTACTTTATCCAGACGACAACCGGCGTTGTAATTCTGGACAGCAACGGTAAATTAGTGTCGGAGTTTGGGGATGACGATTCCAACGGAATGATTCTCCATGATATATTCAAGCTGAAGGACGGAAGAGCGGCGGCAAATCTATGGAGCTTCGACTATAACACAAGAACTTATTCCTATACGGTAAAGGTATTGAATCCCGAATCCGAAGAAGCTGAGGAATATGTTATCGAAATGCAGAACACCTCAACCGAATGCAGTTTTACTGCGGGTAACGCTCATGATGTTCTTATGCTTACCGGGACCGGGATGTATGATTATTCGTTTGAGGATAAAACGTCCGACGGTCTTATGAACCTGCTTGATTACGGCGTAGACGGCGGTAAAATCCATGACGCTAAGGTTCTGGAGAACGGGGATATAATTTTCATTATGGACGCGGGAGGCTACGGCTCCGTTTCAATTACCGAAATACTGCGCTGCAGTGTTACCGATTCCGCCCAAGCCGAAAGAAAGGTTGTTACCTTAGCCGCGGAAAGCATTGATGAATGGACGCAGAATTATATAGTGAATTTTAACAAGACAAATAAGGAATACCGGATTGAAACCTCGGTTTATTCCGATTATTCAGACGGCACCGGCGATTTGTCAAACAAGCTTAACTTAGAGCTTATGGCAGGGAATATACCCGATATAATAATGGGTTCAAGGCTCTTATCCTCGGATAATTTCATAAAGAAGGGGCTTTTTGCCGACCTTTATAAATTCATGGAAAACGACCCTGTCTTCAGTAAATCCGATTATCTTGAAAACGCCTTCACATCCATGGAAAAAGAAGGTAAGCTTTATGAGGTATTCCCGTCATTCGGGCTTCATACCATAGCCGCTAAAAAATCGGAAGTCGGTGAAAAGAAAGGCTGGACTTTAACGGAATTTGCGGATTATATCGCCGCAAAAACCGATTCGGTCTATATCATAGAAGACCATACAAAGAAATCATTCATCAGCGCTATGGTGCAGAATTTATTTGTCGATTCCGAAACGGGGAAATGCGAATTTGACCGTGAAATATTTATGCAGATACTTGAAATTGCAAAGAGGTTCCCCGATAATCCCCCGTCAGAACCCATTACCCAGGAGGTAAGGAACGGCGACCCTATTATGCTGTGGACTAATTTTTCCGGTTTCAGGAGTATAAAGAACATGGAAGACGACTGGTTCGGAGAACCGATAACCTTTGTCGGTTATCCCGGAATGGGCGAAAACGGGTCGTATTTCATACCCGGCTCTAAATTCGCGATTGCTGAAAAGGCAAAAAACCCGGAAGGGGCATGGGAGTTTATAAAATTCGTTCTTAACTATGCGGATGAATCGGGCTTCGGTACCCCGATTAAAATTTCGGAACTTGAAAAACAGATGGAGGAAGCAAAGGAAGCTCCTTATTTTATTGATGAAAACGGTGAAAAGAGGGAGATTGTTATGTACTCGGACACCGGCAACCCCATAGAAAACAACACGGACGCGGACAACGAAAAGGTAATGAATTTAATTAAATCAATCAGATATGTGCGTTATGACGACGAAACCCTTTCAAAAATCCTTGACGAGGAAATCGGCGCTTACCTGAACGGACAGAAATCGGCTGACGACGCTGCCGGTATTATTGAAAACAGGGTTAATTTATATTCTGAGGAAATGAAATAAACCTGAAATCTGCTTTACTGTTTAACATCTGCGCGGATGTACAGAATATAACAATTATCAGGAAAGGGTTTTATTATGATAACAAGAAAAAGAATAAAGAAATTAATATCGGTATTTTTAAGCGCCGCTGTGATTTGGACGGTATCAGCGTCGACAGCAGTTTTAAGCTTCGCCGAGGATACGGAAACAAATTGGGATGAATGGCAGAAGTGGTACGACAGTTTAAGCGAAGAGGAAAAATTAACGGTTAATACCGTGCCTCCGGGCAGTCAGCCCCCTGTTTCGCAGGACGATTATACGGATGGTCCGGGTATCGAAGAGGTAAGCCCAATCGAGAATGCCGTTCTGAAAGCAATTTACAATGTAAAAAAATTCTTTTCCGGTCTGGTTAATAAAGCGGTAAAAGTAAACAACGGTATTGCAAGCGCGCAGCTTTCCGTTGAGGTCACTGAGGATACAGCATTGCCGGCGGATTTATCCGTCCGGTTCAATTCTGAAAGAGCGGGGCATGACGTTAAGCTGTACCGATACGACGAAGCTGATAAAAAGCTTATTCTTTCGGCTAAGGGAAAAATCGCAAACGACGGCGGATGTGTTTTTGAAGATATAAAAACAGGCGGTGATTACCTGGCGGTAATTATTTAAATTCAGGTACAATCTAGTACCAATTAACAATTAAAAATTAACAATTAATTAACAATGAAGGAATACCGCCTTCGGCGGTATGATTTTTATTTACTATATTTAAACTTTTAGATGTTACGAGGTACTAGTTACATCACATTTCTGTACTAATGCGCAGAGAATAAACAGTATAGCCATATTATAAATAAAAATCAGGGCTTAAAAATATAAGTCCTGATTTTTATTTCACGGTAATTCAACGAGTAAATAATACATGAACAAGTTTGAAATATTTATATTGTTCTTTCTTTTTTCTATCGCAAAAAAGAAAGAACCAAAGAAAAAATGCTCTTGAACGATAAAGGATTTCGCCGTTTGCGAACGGTTTCCAAAGGCGCCGCCTTTGGAAACCGCAATTTTTTGAAAAAAATTGAGTAAAACTTTCAATGAGTTTACAGTTTATTCACTCGTTAAAATGCCCTGATTTTTATTTTTACAGTATTGAATATTCGGAGAAAATGTTGTACAATGGTTATAACGGAGCGTGAATGCGAAAGGAAATCATAAAATGGAACGCGTTGAAATGAACAAACCGGCGGGAATCCTTATTTTCGGCGCGAACGGGAGCGGAAAAACAACTTTGGGAAGGAAGCTTGCCCGGTTACTTGATTTCCAGCATATAGACCATGAGGACTACTGCTTTGAGAAAACCGTCGTTCCGTATGCTAAGGAACGTCCGCGCGAGGAATACACGGCTTTAATGCTCAATGATATAAAAAAACACCGTTATTTTATAATATCAGCCTGCAAAGGTAATTTCGGAGAGGAGATTGAAAGCTTTTACAGGCTTGCCGTTTATCTGGAAGCCCCTTTGGAGCTTCGCATAGAACGGGTAAAAAAGAGGAATACCGAAAAATTCGGCAAGCGTGCTGAAAAAGGCGGGGCTCTGTATGAACAGATGTCGGGGTTTATCAATTTTGTTTCTGAACGTCCATTATCACTTATAGAGGAATACGGGAAAACGCTGAAATGCCCTGTCATCAGCCTTGACGGTACATCGGACATTTACCAAAATGCGGTTATTATAGCTGAGGAATGGAGGGCTTTGGAATGCTCACACTGAGGAATATGGCGGCGGCTTTCCTGCATAACAACGGGAAATATCTGCTTATGAAACGCGCTGATAACCGGAAAATCGCATCAGGCGTATGGAGTTCTGTCGGCGGTCATATGGAACCGCGTGAAATAAACGACCCTTTAGGCTGCTGTTACAGGGAAATTGAGGAAGAAACGGGCATAAAGCGCTATCAAATACCGTCCCTTGATTTGATGTACATAATTATCCGCAGAAGCAAGGATGAAATCCGCCTGATTTATATTTACTTCGGGGAAACAACTGAAACTGAGATTAATATAAAAACGGATGAGGGGGAGTTGTTCTGGATTCCGCAAGGGGAGCTTTCAGACCGCGAATACACAAAGACTTATAAAGCTATGGTTGAACATTTTGTTGAAAGAAGTCCCGAAGACAAAGCTGTTTATATCGGCGCTGCCGGAAATAATCACGGCGAAATGCATATGAGTTGGATAAAATTCGGGGATTTTAAATAAATTTGGGAGGATGATTTTTATGGGTATTAATAAGGATATTAATAAGCTGATTTCAAGCTACTACAGCAACTATGACGAAAACGGACGTCTTGAATCAAAACACGGTCAGGTTGAATTCCTGACTACTATGCGTTATATAGAAAAATATCTGATCCCCGGCGCGAAGGTTATTGAAATCGGTGCGGGAACGGGGCGATACAGCCGCGCTTTAGCCGGTATGGGTTATGTGATTGAGGCGGTGGAGCTGACAGAGCATAATATCGGTATTTTTAAGGAAAACCTTAAGCCGGGGCATAAAATAAACATTTCGCAGGGGAATGCCCTTGATTTATCGCGTTTCGGGGATAACTCCTTCGATATTACGCTGATTTTGGGACCTATGTATCACCTTTATACAAAAGAGGATAAAAAACAGGCAATAACGGAAGCCCTTCGCGTCACAAAACAAGGAGGCATAATCTTTGCCGCCTACTGTATCAGCGACGGGAGTATTGTATGGCAGGGTTTTCAGAGTAAAGCATTTGATGTTGCCGATTATATCAGACGGGGGAAAATCAACCCCGAAACATTCGGTACATTTTCTGTGCCGGAGGATATTTTCGAGCTTGTCCGTAAAGAAGATATCGACAGTCTGATGAGCGGGTTTAACGCTGAGCGGCTTCATTATGTTTCGACCGACCTGTTCACGAATTATATGCGGGAAGTAATTGATTCAATGTCCGGTGATGAATTTGAGCTTTACCTTAAATATCATTTCGCGGTATGCGAACGCGCCGATATGTGCGGAATTACCCACCACAGCCTTGATATATTCAGGAAAGGATAAACCTTTTATGGAAATCGAAATGATTGCACAGCCGGATGAAAAAATAAAACAAAATTTTGTTGACAAAAACAAAAATATGTAGTATGCTGTAAAAAGCAAGGGTTTATCATTAAGTGTCAGGCGGTCAAAACTTCCCCTCAGAATGGGGGTGAAGCCCATGAGTTGGAATGAAATTCTCACACTCATTATTGTTGTTTGCCATATCATTTCGATATTTGAGCACAGCAATAAAAGGAAATAACCGCCCACATCTCCAAATGTAACGGTTATTTCTAACATTTTACACGAGGGGTGACCGCTTAACTGGTATACCCTTGCTATATATTATTATACATCCGTCTGTTCAATATGTCAAGGATTTATTGAATAATTTTTATTAATGAATATTACGAATGAATATAAATGTGCTATGTCATTGCTTTGTTAATATTAATTTAACAATTCAGGGTATTGACTTTTTGCAACGCAAATACTATAATATAATTAATGCAACGCATAAAGTGAGGTGTATAATTATTTGCCGCGCATAGGAAGACCAAAAGCTGAAGAACCAAAATCCGTAAACTATTCTATACGTATTGATATTAAAACAGAAGAAAAATTAAAGGAATATTGCGATAAAAACGGAATTAAAAGAGGCGAAGCAATTCGCAGGGGAATTCATATGCTTTTGGATGAAAAAAAGTAGAACACCCGCCCTAACCGTTCAAAGACAAGGCGAGTGTTCACGAACGAGAATATGCATATAATGCAAATCCCAAGGGCATTATATCATATTCTCCGAAAAAAGTCAAATACGGGGAATTATAATTTCAATTATATTATTTTGTTAATAATAATTTAACAATTAGGGGTATTGACATTTGCCATTGCATAATATATAATTATGTCATGGCAAAAGTGAGGTGATAAAATGCCATTCCGCGCAGGACGTCCAATCAAAGGCGAAAGCAGGAGAGACCAAAGCTTGCAAATCCGTATGAGCAAACCGGAATTGGAACTGCTTGACGAATGTTCTAAAAAACTTGAAATTTCCCGTACTGATGTGATAAACAAGGGAATTTCACTTGTAAAAAAGAACCTGGACGTTGAGAAAGAAGAAAATTAGAACACCCGCCCTAACCGTTCAAAGAAAAAGCGAGTGTTCAAAAGAGAGAATGTGCATATAATGCAAATCCCAAGGGCATTATATCATATTCTCCGAAAAAAGTCAAATATATTTTTTGGAGGAAAATAAAAATGTCTATACTATCAGATTTTTACAGCGGCGAGTTATACCCGTGCGAGAAACTAAACACACATAACCCTGATTTCAAGCCGATCGGTGATAAAATATCAGACGAAAGGGACGGATGGCTGAAAAAGCGGTTGTCAGAAAAGGATTTCGCAAGGTTTGAGGATAAGCTGCAGGCATATTATTACGAAGCCCATGATTACTGGCAGGAAAAGGGTTTTATGTACGGTTTCAGACTGGCTGTTATGATGATGATTGAAATTCTTTATTAAAAAACATCAATGCATATAAAATAAATCCGCCGGACGGCGGATTTACTTTTATCTGCGAATATTTATATCCGGCTTTAAATTGCCTACTGCTATTAACAAATATAAATCATAACGCCGAAGGCGTTATACCGCCATTGTTAATTGTTCATAGTTAATTGTTCATTGATACCAACTACTACTTTCTAATAACTATCAGTTTAATCCCTGACTATGCACTGCAGAAGTGGAGCAAACAGCGAAAACCCGAATGAAATAAGAAGCTGCTGCGGCGTCATTGGCACGGTATCGAAAATCAGCTGGAAAAACGGTATGTAAACAGCCGCGATTATGACCGCAAGCGATATGATAACCGCAAGTATAAGCTGGGGGTTGTTCAGGTAATTAACCGTAAATATATTCCTGGTTTCCGACTTGCACTCAAAAACGTGCATTAGCTGTGACATTACAAGCGTGAAAAGAGCGCCGGTCCTGGCGATTTCCACGCTGCCGGTCATGTTATTCAGCATAACGAAGCTGCCCAGTGTGCATAAGGCAATCAGTATGCCCCGGAATATAATTTTCAGCATGAGTCCGTCCGAGAAGAAGCTTTCATCGGCTTTTCTGGGCGGCTTCCTCATGTTTTCACGGTCGGTAGGCTCAACTCCGAGAGCAACGGCGGGGAGACCGTCCGTAACAAGGTTTACAAGCAGGATTTGCGTCGGCAGCAGAACCATTGGCATACCCATGATAATACCGATAAACATTGTCAGAACCTCGCCGATATTGCAGGACAGCAGGTAACGCACAAACTTGCGGATGTTTGCGTAAATTCCCCTGCCCTGTTCGACGGCTCCGACAAGAGTGGCGAAATTATCGTCAAGAAGCACGATGTCCGCCGCCTGCTTTGTGACATCCGTTCCGGTAATACCCATTGCAACGCCGATGCTGGCTTCCTTGATTGCCGGGGCGTCATTCACGCCGTCGCCCGTCATGGTGACGATATGCCCCTTTTTCTTGAACGCACGGACAATCCTGAGCTTATCGGCAGGGTTCACGCGTGCGAAAACAGTTACCTTTCCGATAATGTCCTCCAGCTCATTATCCGACATTGAAGCAAGCTCGCTTCCGGTAACGCATAAGTCGCCGCGCTTCATTATACCCGCCTGCCCGGCAATTGCGGAGGCTGTGTTTTTATGGTCGCCCGTTATCATGACAGTTTTTATACCGGCGTTCCGGCACAGCTTTACAGCCTGTTTCGCTTCGGCTCTGGGGGGGTCGAGCATACCCATAAGCCCCAGAAAAATCATACCCGATTCGCTGTCCTGGGCGGATTTTACCGCTTTTTCAGAAAAGGCAAGAACCCTGAGGGCTGTACCGGTATAGTTATCGTTAATGCAGTTAATTTCGCGTTTCAGCGAAGGAGTTAAAGGCTTAACGCCCTCTGAGGTCATCACAAAGCTGCATTTGTTCAGAATAACATCGGGCGCGCCTTTGGAATAGGCGGTTTTCCCGCCGTTTTCACTGCAAATAACCGTCATGCACCTTGTTTCGCTGTCAAAAGGGAACTCGTCTATTTTCTGATGCCTGAACTTTAATTTATCGAAGGTTACGCCCGATTTTGCGGCGGCTACGAGGAGTGCTATTTCGGTAGGGTCTCCGACTGTTTCCCATTCCCCGCTACCCTTTATGCTGCCCCGTTCCCGGGTGTTAATGGATGATTTGGAGTTTGCGGCGGAGTTTATTGCCGCATTGTTGCACAAAACGGCGCAGGTCATGATTCCGGTTAAAAGCTTATCCGAGGAAGGATTTACACGGATGCCGCCGTTTGTGATTTCACCCGCAGCCTTATATCCCGTCCCGCTTATATCGTAGCTGTTCCTATGGCAGTATACTTTTGATACCGTCATTTTATTTTCGGTTACGGTTCCCGTCTTATCTGTGCATATAACCGACGTGCAGCCCAGTGTTTCAACCGAATGGAGCTTATGCATAAGGGCTTTTTTCTTTAGCATCCTGCTTACGGCAAGTGCAAGGGCAATCGTAACCGTTGCCGGAAGCCCCTCGGGAATTGCCGCTATGGCAATTGTTATCCCGGTCATAAGCATATCAAAGGCAGGTTCGCCGCGCAGGATGCCCGCTCCGGCTACAATAACGCATACGACCACGCAGATTGCCGCTACGACCTTTCCAAGCTCGGCAAGACGTATCTGAAGCGGGGTGAGTTCGTCCTCTATATCTTTTAACATATCGGAAATCCTGCCGATTTGGGCGTTAAGACCCGTCGCTATAACTTTAGCTTCGGCGGTACCCTTTGTTATGGTTGTTCCGCTGTATACTATGTTCGGTTTCCCGATTGAATTATCGCGGTCGTTAATATCGGTTACTTCTTTCGTAACGCTTGCAGATTCTCCCGTAAGTATGCTTTCTTCGGCATGAAGCCCCTTTTCATACAGCAGTACGGCGTCCGCCGGAATCCTGTCGCCGGCTTCCAGCATGATGACGTCATCGGGTACGAGCTCAGACGCCTTAATCACGGTAAGCTTCCCATCGCGGTATACCTTTGCCGTCGGGGCGGTCATGTTCCTAAGGGCAAACAGAGTTTTTTCCGTCTTGTATTCCTGAATAAACCCCAGTACGGCATTAACCAGGACTATTATAATAATTGTCACCGCGTCATAGTATTCGCCCAGGAAAAATGATATTCCCGTCGCAATCAGCAGTATCATTACCATAATATCCTTAAACTGCCCGAAAAATATTTTAAGGGGGTTTGATTTTTTTTCATCCGCGATAATATTTAAGCCGTACTGCTTCCGGCGCTCAATTGCGCTTTCAGTTGATATTCCGCGTTTATACTGTTTTACGGTATAAGCTTTATCCAGTATATCAATCATATGTAAATACCATCCTTTGTAAATAATACTATAATCTTGTCCGTATATAATATGCCGGCTCAGGTATTTATAGTACAAAGGATTCAGGTTTCATGCTCAGGACTGATGTGACGATAACGCAAGTTTGGGCGGTTGAAAGCACAGGGGATGTTTTCGAATAAAATATTGTTTTTTAAAAGAGCCATAATAAATTTCTCCGTTTGCAGCCCCTTATTCCTTACGCCTTACTCCGCATTCCTTATTCCTCACTTAATAAATTATACCAAGTTAAACAATATTAATTACAAAATAAACACTTATTATTTTAACTAATTTGTACAAATCCAACAAAAAACACTTGGAAAATATGCTTGAAATACTATTGAAAATTTCACAGAAATGTAGTATACTTAAAAATGTACTATTTATAGATATAAAAGCAGCAATAAATAATTACTAATTATATTAATTTATCAAGAATAAAAAAGCTGCATCAGGCTGCGTGGAATTTATAATAGAATACTCATATAACGGGTTAGGGTTATGGTATTATTTATGTATTTAATAATATAATCCCGTTATAATTACCGATAACGTTTTTGAAAGGTGCGTAATTAAATGACGATACAGGATTTGAAGGTTCTGATTTGCGATGATTCTATGTTTGTCCGCAGAAAAATGAAAGACAGTCTTTCGGCTTTGGGCGTGACAAAAATTTTTGAAGCCTCCGACGGCGAAAAAGCTGTCGTTAAATATGCCGAATCAAATCCGGATATAGTTTTCATGGACATAGTAATGCCGGTAAAAACCGGTGTTGACGCATTGAAGGATATAAAATCCATCGACCCCGACGCAAAGGTTATAATGGCTTCGTCAGTCGGAACACAGAAAAATCTGAAGGAAGCGATTTCCGAAGGCGCGTTTGATTTTCTTCAAAAACCGATAAATGAAAGGGATTTGCTTAAAATGCTTGAAAAGGCGGTTAAATGATTTTCCCTTAGCGATATACATCTGAAAGGATTTGATTTTTTGTTCACACAGTTTTTCGGAAATTACCTTCTGAATAAACAGCTTGTTTCACCCGAGCATCTCTGCGAGGCGATGCAGCAATTATCAACAACCAGGTTAAAGCTTGGGGTTCTCGCAATAAATGCGGGACTGCTTACGGCGGAGCAGGTCGACATTGTTCATGACGAACAGCAGCGCGTTGACAAGCGGATTGGCGATATTATGGTTGATATGGGATTTGCTGATTCCGAACAGATTGAGGAGCTGTTCAAAACACAGCCGAAAGGTCATCTTTTGCTGGGGCAGGCTCTGGTTGATAACGGTTACATGACAACAGCCCAGTTTGAACGCGCTTTGAATTCATACAAAGCTGAAAACAGCCTTTCCGATACTGATTTATCAAATTCTAATGAAGAAGCTATCAGGAAAATGATAAAGAGGTTCTATAATTTTAACGATACTGATTCGTCAAGATATATGACAAGTTACCTGACTTTGCTGTTCAAGAATATTATACGTTTTATCGGCGATGACTTTACCCCTCTTGAACCCGATATGTCAGCAATAAAATCCGTTATCGAAAACTGTGTAATACAGAGGATAAAAGGCGGATTAAGCGCGATTACGCTTATAAGCGCCGATAATAACGCCGAAATTGAATTCGCGTCAAGGTTTGCCAAGGAGCAGCTGTCGGATAACGATGAGTATACTCAGGCTTGTATTTCTGAATTTCTTAATCTTCATAACGGGTTGTTTGCTGTTAATCTTTCAAATGATGAAGGAATTGAACTTCTGCTTGAGCCTCAGGAGATTTACAACAACATAAAATTTGAAGAGCTTATAAACCCGGTCACAATACCGGTAAGTTTCTCTATGGGTCTTATTAACTTTGTCATAATTCTTTAGTATTCATATTATATATTATACTTATTACGGAAACCTGGCGGGCATTGAAGGCAATGCCCGTTATTCTTTATTTACGGGATTAATATAAGTTTTTCAAATGATATTGAAGTTTATCTTAATATATGTTATAATAAATAAGTATTAGTATATATTTCCTGTGGATTATTTTTATAACGGAGGTTTTGTATGCGTATTCTCGGAATTGACCCGGGTTATGCGATTGTCGGTTTCGGAGTGCTTGATTATGACGGATATAAATTTACCCCGGTTCATTTCGGCGCGATAATAACTGATGCGAAAACTCCTTTCAATATAAGGCTTAAGACGATTTTTGAAGATATGAATTACCTTCTTGATACGTTTTCCCCTGAGGCGGCGGCAATTGAAAAGCTTTTTTTCAATACCAACCAGAAAACCGCCATTGACGTCGCCCAGGCAAGGGGTGTTATCGTCGCTTCAATCGCCAATAAGGATGTTCCGGTTTATGAATACACGCCGCTTCAGGTAAAACAGTCGGTTGTGGGTTACGGACGAGCCGAAAAGGCTCAGGTTATGGAAATGACCCGCCGGATTCTCGGACTCGCGAACATCCCCAGACCTGACGACGCCGCCGACGCCCTTGCCGTAGCTGTTTGCCACGGACACTCGTCGGGAGCTTTGAACCTTGCGGATTACGGGGGTGCGGATAATTCAGGATACTCGCGAATTAAAGCAAAATACGTTATTAAGGATATAAAACCCACTAAGGCAAACGAGCTTCTGAAGCTGAAATATAAGGGAAGATAAAGTATTTTTCCCGGTGAGGACAAAGCAAAGAGAGAGGACGGTCATAATTATGCTCTATTCCGTACGGGGAACCATTATACATAAAACATACGATACGGCTGTTATAGAATGCAGCGGCGTCGGATATTCCTGCCGAACCACCCTTAACACCTTATCCGAGCTTGACCGGACCGGCGGGGACGCAATGCTGTTCACATACCTTCATGTCCGCGAGGATAATATCGAGCTGTTCGGGTTTTCGTCGGAACAGGAGCTGAACTGCTTTAAAATGCTTATTTCGGTATCGGGGGTGGGTCCTAAGGTAGGTCTTGCCGTTCTTTCGGATACCACTCCCGCAAAATTTGCCATGAACATAGCTTCGGGCGATTACAAAGCGCTTACAAAAACCAAAGGGGTCGGCGCAAAGGTTGCCCAGCGTATAGTGCTTGAGCTTAAGGATAAAATTGCCAAAGGTCAGCTTGGGGTTCCGTCATTTGAAGCCTCACCCCTTGAGCTGACGCCGGTCACGGAAGGCTCAAACACCTCCGAAGCCGTTGCGGCGCTTGTTGTCCTCGGTTACTCTCAGACAGAAGCGGCAACCGCCGTTTCAAGGCTTGATATATCACTCCCCACCGAGGAGCTTATCAGGCTGGCATTGAAAAGTATTGCCGGGAGAATGTAAGGTGGTCAGTCACTATATTCAGTATAACAGTATAATTTTACAAACAAGGGAGTTTTACAATGCCTGGTATTTTTACGGCTGATGATACAATAAGCACATTGAATGCTATATTCGAAAAACACAGGCATGAGAGGGTTTTGGTACTGGCGACAATATGCTGCGGCAAAACAACATTGGTTTCGAAAATCCCTGATTGTGTTGACGCGGATGACATGGCATTTTCTGATATAACGCAGGAAGAGCTGGAAATTATAAACCAGACTCCATGGACAAAAGAAGTCGGCGATACCGTGGATAACCTTGTTTACAGAAATGTTAAAATACAGCCGGGTCATCCGGTTTTCGGAACGGTGATAGTTGATTGTGAAGCTGTTGTTTATCTTGATATTAACGATGATTTGCTTTTAAAGCACTGTGAAAAGAGAAATAAAAGCTTTGAGGATGCAAAAAGCATAAAAGAAGCTTTAGAAGGAGACTGGAATAATCATAAATTCCAGAATATTAAGAAGTTTTATTATGTCACCATGCTGGAATAGGAGGTTTTTATATGCTTTCGTATCCTGATTATGAGCGTTCTTTAATCGGTATTGTTTCGTCGATAAAAAATTATTACCGCACCTCATATGAGTACCCGACGCTCCCGTTGCTTGACAAAGAACTAAAAAAGGCATATAAAAACATAGTTTTAATAATTCTTGACGGACTTGGCACCGACATGCTTGTAAGAAACCTCTCAAAACAGGATTTTCTCAGGGTAAACTGCGCAGGTAACCTGACCTCGGTGTTTCCGTCGTCCACCGTTCCGGCTATGACCAGCTATTATTCGGGTCTTGCCCCGAACGAACACGGCTGGCTGGGATGGCGTCTGTATTTCAAGGAATTTAACCATACAATCGATGTTTTTCCCAATGTCGATACATATACCAAAGCGGCGGTGACAAAAACCTCCGCCGCCGAATTCGTAATGCCGTATGAAACGATTTTCCATGATATAAGCCGTTCCTTTATCGGGAATATCCAGCCCTTCACCATTGCGCAGAAGGGTGTGGATATAGCCGAAACCGGTAATTTTCATAAAACAGCCGAGGATTTCGGCAAAGCCTGTGAAATAATATCCAGAATCTGCGAAACCGAACAGAATACCTTTACCTTTGTTCAGTGGAACAGCCCCGACGACGTTGCTCATAAATACGGCTGCTATGCCCCCGAAACAAAAAGCTGCATAGCAAGCCTGAACAGGCAAATCGAAAAGCTTGCGTCTTCCCTTAAGGATACGTTTATTATCGTTTCTTCCGACCACGGTATGACTGACATTGAATCGGAAATACTGCTTCATCAGATTCCGGAACTGAATGAATGCTTTGTGATTCCCCCGTTCTGCGAGGGGAGGGCTATGTCCTTTTATATTAAGTATGACAAGCGTTCGGATTTTGAAAGGCTTTTTGCAAGTTATTTTGCCGGCGACTTTATCCTGCTGAATAAACGTGATATTATTGCCAAGGGTATACTCGGAAGAGGAAAAACGCATCATAAGGTTATGGATTTTATCGGAGATTACATGGCATGCGCCGTCGGCGGACGGATTCTTTGCTACCGTACCCTGAATGCAAAGCCCAAAGCGATGTATCTGGCAAATCACGGGGGGCTGACCGATAAGGAAATGGATATACCTTTGATAATGTACGGTACGCCGTTAATAAATAAAGCGAATATTCATAAGATTTTTTAGGAAATTAACAAATTTCCCCGAAATTCATATAATATTTCAAAGGAATGATTAAAATTGCTCGAAACCGGAGATATGGAATTTGAAAACCGGGTTGTTACTCCGGTACGCACCGGCTCTGATACGGATGACATTGAGTTTTCGCTTCGTCCGTCAACGCTAAACGAGTATATAGGACAGGAAAAGGTTAAGGAAAATCTGCGGATTTTTATTGAAGCCGCTAAAAAACGCGGCGAACCGCTCGACCATGTCCTTCTTTACGGACCTCCCGGGCTGGGAAAGACAACTCTTTCAGCCATTATCGCACATGAGATGGGTGTAAATATCAGGATTACGTCGGGTCCGGCTATTGAAAAGCCCGGCGACCTGGCGGCTTTGCTTACTAACCTGTCCGACGGTGACGTGCTTTTTATTGACGAAATACACCGCCTTTCACGTGCGATTGAAGAGGTATTGTATCCCGCGCTTGAGGATTTTGCGCTTGATATTATAATCGGCAAGGGACCTTCGGCGCGTTCCCTTCGTATTGACCTGCCTAAGTTCACCCTTGTCGGCGCGACGACACGCTCCGGACAGCTGACGGCTCCGCTTCGGGACAGATTCGGCGTTATGCTCCGGCTTGAGCTTTATACCCATGAACAGCTTTGTGATATTATCATGCGTTCGTCTGTGATTCTCGGAATCGGGTGCGATAAGGCGGGTGCGATGGAAATGGCGGGGCGTTCAAGGGGAACCCCCCGTATTGCAAACAGGCTTTTAAAGCGAGTGCGTGATTTTGCCGAGGTTATGGGTGACGGACGCATTAACAAGGATATAGCTAAAATCGCGCTTGACCGGCTTGAAATAGACGGGCTTGGACTTGACTCAATGGATAAGCGTATGCTGAACATGATAATAAAAGGGTATAACGGAGGTCCCGTAGGGCTTGAAACACTTGCCGCCGCCATAGGGGAGGAAGCAGTAACGCTAGAGGACGTCTGCGAGCCTTACCTTATGCAGCTCGGATTTTTATCCCGAACCCCCAGGGGAAGGTGCGTCACCGGACTTGCTTATAAGCATTTGGGTTATAATATTGAAAATGACGGCGGCGAACCTTTACAACAGATTGCTTTTGATTAGAGAGTGAAAATAATATGAATTATACCAAAGGAGATATATTTTAATGGGCAGATTATTCGGAACCGACGGGGCAAGAGGCGTTGCGGTAACGGAGCTTACCTGTGAAACGGCAATGAACATTGGCAGGGCGGCGGCTATTGTGTTAACCCGGAAAACCCGCCGGAAAGCTAAAATCCTTATAGGGAAGGATACCCGTATTTCATCCGATATACTGGAGGCGGCTCTGGTTGCCGGCATTTGCTCGGTCGGCGCCGACGCCGTTATATTAGGCATAATGCCTACCCCTGCCGTTGCTTTTCTGATAGGCAGGCATAATGCCGATGCGGGGGTTGTTATTTCGGCATCTCATAACAGCATGGAGTTCAACGGCATAAAGCTTTTTTCAGGGTCGGGTTATAAGCTTCCGGATGATACGGAGGAAGAAATAGAAGCCCTTATCCTTGATACACCCGAAAAAATTACCGAAGCTATGAGCGGGGGAGCCGCTCTCGGGCGCATCAGCTATGATAAAAACGGCGAATGGGATTATGTGCGGCATATAATGAAAACAGTCGATAATGATTTCAGCGGACTGAGAATTGCCGTGGACTGCGCCAACGGCGCTGCCTATTCTACCGCGGAAAAGCTTTTTGCGGGGCTTGGAGCTAATGTAATCCTTCTGAATGCCGAACCTGACGGAATTAATATTAATGAAAAATGCGGCTCAACCAACATGGAGGCTTTGGCAAGGTATGTTGCCGAAAACAAGTGCCACGCAGGAATAGCTCTTGACGGCGACGCCGACAGGTGCCTGTGCGTTGACGAAAAGGGAGCCGTTATTGACGGCGACAAGCTGATTGCCGTTTTTGCCAAGGATATGAATGAAAAGGGCGCTCTTAAAAAGAACACAGCCGTTGTTACCGTTATGACGAACCTGGGTTTTTCCCATTTTGCAAAGGAAAACAATATAAATACCGTTTCAACCAAGGTCGGGGACAGGTATATAATCGAACAGATGCTGGCGGGCGGCTATAATCTCGGCGGCGAACAGTCGGGGCATATTATTTTCCATGACATAAGCACGACCGGTGACGGTCAGCTTACCGCAGTGCAGTTCCTTTCGATATTGAAGCGCAGGGATGTAAAGGCTTCCGAGCTTACTTCCGTAATGACAAGATACCCCCAGGTTATGATTAATGTCGTTATTGCCCCCAAGTGGAAGGAAGTATGGAAAAACGACTCCGAAATTGAGGAAATTATCGATGCAAACCAGAAAAAACTCGGTTCGAACGGGCGGATACTTGTCCGTGAAAGCGGAACAGAACCGCTTATCAGGGTTATGATTGAGGGCAAGCGTTTTGACCTTATTAATGATATGGCTGTAAAGATTGCAGATAAAATCAAAGAGCGATGCCCGTATAGTAGTTAGGAAATAGTTGTTAGTAGTTAGCAGGAACGGAACAAACCGATAAGAACGGGGTACAATTATGATATACCTTGTCCGTCAGGCTTAGACCGACTGGAATTTATTCAGAAGGTGTAACGGAATTACTGAAACCTTTTTAAACCGAACCGGATTGGAGCAGTCTGAAACACTCGGTAACCGATTAATGGACGTCAAATTTGACATATGCTTTTGCAGTCCTCAGAAAAGAACACGGCAGACTTGTGAAATTATATACAAGGGTGCGGTTGTCTTTGACGAAAGGCTGAAAGAAATCAATTGCGGGGAATTTGAAGGGACGGAAGAAACCGGGGAAATGTGGAAGGATTTTTACAAAGCGGCTGAAAACGGCGATATGGGAGCAGAAAAAATCAATGATTTTATGGAACGGAATTTTTCCTTCTGCGATACCGTTTCGGAAAGCTGTAAGGGGAAAAACATTCTGATTGTAACACATGCCGCTAACATAAGGGCAATTGTATATTACTTTCAGGGAAAACCTGCGGATTATGATTTTAGCAGCACCCCAGTTAAAAGCGGTGAAATGATTGTTTTTGAAAATTAGAATAAAACACTCGAGAGGGGTATGCACTTTATAAAAATCTTAATTATGTATATTAAAGTATGCGTTTTGGGATTTATAAGGTGGTATGATTATTATATAAAATGAGAATTGCGGACAACTGGCGGGATTATAAGCTTCTTGACTGCTCCGGCGGCGAAAAGCTTGAAAAATGGGGGGATATTGTTCTTATCCGACCCGACCCGCAGATTATATGGAAAACCGAATATAAATCCCCGGAATGGGAAAGCGCCCACGCACGTTATCACCGCTCCGAAAAGGGCGGCGGGCAGTGGTCTTATAAAAAGAAAATCCCCGAAAGCTGGGTTGTAAAATACGGACATCTTTCCTTTAAAGTAAAGCCTACCGGGTTCAAGCATACGGGATTATTTCCCGAACAGGCGGTAAACTGGGATTTAGCGGGAAGACTAATTAAAGAAGCAAACCGCCCAATAAGCGTATTGAACCTTTTTGCCTACACTGGGGGCGCGACGCTTGCCTGCGTTTCGGCAGGTGCTTCGGTATGCCATGTGGACGCCTCGAAGGGTATGGTTCAGTGGGCAAGGGAAAACGCCGCTTTGTCGGGATTGTCCGGCAGTCCCATCCGCTGGATAACCGACGACTGCGAAAAATTCACCGCGAGGGAAATAAAACGCGCAAGGAGATATGACGCCGTAATTATGGACCCCCCGTCATACGGAAGGGGACCGGGTCAGGAAGTCTGGAAGCTTGAGGACAATATTTACAGCCTTGTCAGGCTTTGTACGGAAGTCCTTTCCGACAATCCTTTGTTTTTCATGCTGAACAGTTATACTGCCGGGCTTTCACCGTCGGTTATGGCATATATCCTTAATGAAACCGTGGGGTTGAAATTCAAAGGCACTGTTACCTCCGGTGAAATCGGACTGCCGGTTCTGGAAAGCGGACTTGCCCTCCCCTGCGGTTCAACCGCAATATGGACGAAATAGAGTTTGGAATTTGGAGTTTGGAGTGTGGAGTTTGGAGTGCAATGTCAAC
>DBCY01000016.1 GCA_002293295.1 Ruminococcus sp. UBA946
CAGACATTATCAAGAAGTATTGCGAAAAAGCTCTGCTTTTTTCGCATCTGGAAACAGACAAGTCTGTTTCCAGGAACAATTACACAAAATGTGTAATTGTTCAGTACGCATTATAATATTTTTATAACAGGAGGATACTAGTATGAGCTACAATTTTGATGACTTTATTACAGACGCCAAGGGTATCTATGACAAGGTTGCGCAGAAAGCCACGGAGGCCGTGGATTATTCAAAGACACAGATTGACCGCGCCAGCCTTCGTTCAAAAATCAAGGATAAATATGCGGAGCTGGGAAAGAAGTATTATGACATGCACGAAAATAATACGGATGAAAATAAAGCCATGAAAGCTTTGGTTGAAGAAATTGCCTCTCTGAAAAAACAGCTTGCCGAGGCTGATGTCAGTGTGAACGCAAAAAAATGCAAAGCCTGCTCCTTCTGTGAGACAAACAATGACGCAGCCGCCTTATACTGCTCAAAATGCGGTGAGAAACTGTAATACATATGCAGCAATGAAAACAGCTAGCGGACACTTCAAACATAAAGAGGTGTCCGCTTTTATTTTTATTCAGTGAGCAGAGAGTCGCTTCCGTTTCCCTGAAAACAGGTACATTCATTCATAATATATCCGTTGATTCGAAATCAGAATAATCGACTGTAAAGCTATAGATGAATTACAAAACGCCTCTCCTTCAGCAGTCGGAAATGCTAATCGATTTTATAATATGAATGAAATATATTCAATATCATAAAATATCGTCCTGTAATTACGGGTTTGTTTAATCCTCGTCAGATTCTTCATTCTTTTTATCCGCGCGAACACCGTTCTCATCCACTGTATAGCCGTCAATGATTTCGTTCACCGCAAGCTTGCCGTCCGGCTTGAAATAATAGATTTTACCGTTAATCCGGACCCATTTGCCGGAAGCAATAATACCATAACGGTTAAAATAATATTTCGTGCCGCTTACTGTTGAAAGCCATCCGGTATGCATAGTTCCGTCCTTTTTAAAATAATATTTTTCGCCGTTTATGGTATAAAGGCCGGTGAGGGGAACGCCGTTTTTGCTGTAATAAACACGCTTTTCAAGGTCGGAGTTCGGATTGCTCCAGCCTTCGGCATAATCTGTACCCTCTTCGCGCTCGAACCCGTTTTCGATATATACGGCTTTATATGTCCCCGACGAATATATATCCGCGTATACCATGCCGTTTTCATATTCGCTTGTAGGCAGGATTTTATTGTTCCTGTCCGTGACTGCAATGTTTCCGGTGTAATCATCCTCGACAAAACCGTAAAAAATGCCGATTCTGCCAATGGGTTCGGTTTTGCCGGATGTAATGCTTTTTCCGTCTTTCTTTATGCTCAGACTAAAGCTCTGATTTGATTTTTGGAGCGTTATGATATATTCGCCCGAAATGCCGCCCGACCATAATTTCATCTGTTCGGTCGTGAAGATGAACGCTCCGTAAGGTGTTTCTATTATGAAAGCAATAACCTCGCCGTCTTCAGGCTTCAGCCTTGACGCATTAAGGGTTAGAGTAAGTTTTTCCATATTATCGGGGTCAAAAACGCCGTTGTAGTCAAGCTTTATTATTTTTTTACCGTTTTCGTCGTCTGTGAAGGCGTTTTTTATAATATTATCCAGAAGCGAAGCCGAAACCTCTGAGTTGACAGTGCCGTTCGTCATGCTGTAGGGAACCTTCATTATATTGTTCTCTATATGGTTTTTGATTTGGGGTTCCGTGATGACAGGCGGTTTACCAATAATTACGGGCGGAGGGGTATAGGACGGTCTGCCGCCGTCATTTTTACTGTCCGGATTTACCGTAATCGGAAGCGTTATCATTTTCGTCACTCCGTCCTCGGTATAGCGGATGGTAACGCTTGTGGTTCCCGCAGTCAGCGCGCCGGACGGTGTAATTGTGTAGCCTGTTACCTCCGCCGTTGTGCCGTCGGAGTAGGTAGCTGTAACCGTCATACCCGTTCTGTTAAAGCTCTCGCCCGCCGTGTAGGTTGTTTTAGTTGGCGGGGTCGTGATAGCGATAGAGGACAAAGTTTTTGCCGTACCGCTAGCTATTGTCGTAAAGCTATTGCTTGCGTCTTGCACCATCGCATTACCCGCCGCGTCCTCAAAGCCGCTTATGTCAACGGTGTACGATGTGTTGTTTTCAAGACCGTTGTAGGGGATAGTATACGTCGTGCCGCTGCTCCATGTGCCGCCTGTCAGCGTAGTTGTGCCGAGCTTCACAACGCCTAACACAGTTGTATCCATTGCTTCGCTGAAGGTTATTACCACACTTCCGCTGACTGCCTCGTCTGTTCCGTCGGGAGTGACAGTCAATACTGTTGGCTTAATGTTGTCGCCGCCCGATTTGTTTATTGTGACATGCTTTGCGACTGTGCTATTAGTAACTTTATACGTGTAGCTGTTAGCTCCCGCCACGTTATTCAACCATTCTACTTCCTCTTCTGCATCGCCGTTATAGGTAGTCGCGCCCTTTACTGACTCAATGCCAACAGGTGCCGAAGCTGCTGCCTTTTCAATCGCCTGTGTTGCACCATGTGCTTCAATAACGCCGCCATTCTTAACTTCTAAAGTTGTAACCGCGCGCAACCCTACAGAGGTACTGCCGCTTTCAGAGCCTTTTGCGGTTATGCTGCCGCCGTCAACTGTGATTGCGGTGCCAGCGCCGGTGGTATACACTCCATATGAAGTCGAGGTAGTACTGCCGCCCAGCGCGACAAGCTCTGTGTTCCCTGTGACAGCCAGCGAGCCGCCCGATTTGCCCTGATAACCATATGAATCCCTACTGACTCCGTTGCCGCCTTGAAGCGTAAGGAGTCCGTCGCCGGTTATCGTCAGACTGCCTAAGGCATAAAGCCCTGCGCTATTGATGCTTTGAATACCCGTGGCAGTGCTGGTGAAGCTGTTTGTACTACCATTGGCAAGGCTAATAGTCGTGTCCGCAGCCGTTACAAGTGCGACCGCCGCCGAGGTATCAAACACAAAGCCATTCAGCTTAAGTGTATTGCTCTCAATAGACCAACTGGCATCATTGGCCACATTGGTTCCACTTTCTAACGACGAACCGTTCCATGTGCCTTTTTTCAAATCCGTGCCGTCAAAATACAGCGTGTAGCCGGCGGGTTCGGGGTTGTCGCCCCCGCCGCCTTCCAGCATGACATACGGGACTTTTACTTCTGCTCCATTTACTTCAGTTAAATAACAACCATCGTCATCGCTCCATGTAACATCGACAAGCGGTGAGCCGCCGGCGTTTACGCTGCCCTTTGCTGCAGCGGGTGCGGAACCTGCTCTAACTGCCGACATATCATCCTCACTGCTTATCGCTATAAGCGTTCCCGTGCCGGATACGGTTAATGAATCAAACAGATACACGGCAGTAAACATTGTGGTTGCATTGCCTGAAACGGTTACTTTGCCGCCATTGATTGCCAGATCGCCTCCCCACATGGAAATACCGCTGCAACCAAACGTAGTTGAATCAAACTTTACGTCCAAGGTTCCCTCACCGTCTATAGTAATGTCGTTTTCGGTGTAAATAACTGAGCCGCCCACCGATGTATGGGTACTGACAATGCTGTTTTCGCCCGTTATTTCGATTGTTACGGCGCTCGTCAGCGACAGCGCGGGGTTTTGGTCGGATGTGAAGTTAAAGTTGTTCAGTTTAAGGATTTTATTGTCTGCGTCCCATTCCCAAGTGCCGCCGCCGTAGCTGCCGCTGCCGCTATCGTAAGTGTCACCGATATACCATGTGGATGTTTCATTCGGGGCTGCGACCGCTGCCAGCGTTGCAGCCTCAGCAATAACCTCCCCAACCACAACGCGAAGGCGGGGCAGTTCAATATCGTCTTTTAATGTCACTCCCTCGGGCAAAATAAGGCTTTCCCGTACCGGCGCGAACATATAGGGGCGCTCGGTGTAAGGGTCGAACGCACCGGCAACGTTTTCCCATTCGCCTACGGGGATTTCAAGCTGTGAAGAATCGTCAAGGTTCGCGGTTATGCTTACCGGGAAAGGGATTTCGCTTTCCGGCGTTCCGAGCGCAACCGTGATTTCCGGCTGCCCCGACATGTCGGTGACTGCATCGTCCTCCGGAATCACAAAGCTTGCGATAGTTTTGTATTGCAGTTCTTCGTTTTCATTACCGTCCTGGACTATATCGCCGTCGGGCGGTAAGTTTTTATTTTCAAACAGTTCCGCCGTATTTTCAAGCCCGGCTACCTCCACGTTAACACGTGGAAGTGATATATCCTCAGGCAAAATCAAACACTCAGGCAGGGAAAGGCTCTCACGCACCGGTTTGAACACATAAAAGCCAGGAATATCGGGTTCATAAGAACCGTCTGCGATTTCCCATTCACCAACGGGTATCCCGGTCTGTCCGCCGCTGTCAAGGTTCGCTGTTATGCTTACGGGAAAAGGAATTTCGCTTTCCGGCGTACCCTGCATAACTTCAATGTCATTGGCAGAATCATCCTCTAAGTTAATAAAGCCGGTGATGGTTTGGATTTCTTGTCCGTTGTCACCGCCTTCGTCAGTTTTAGTGATATTTCCGATGTTATCGTCAGTTGTGACCATAACATCGGTATTCACTGCCGTCTCCTCTGCATAAGCCGCCGGCATACATGTAAACATCAATGCAGCACCCAGCAGTACAGACAAAAACTTTCTTGTTTTTATTCGCATTATTACTTCCTCCTTGGATTAATATGAAAACATTTAATTATTTAATGCTTTCACCGCTTCCACATTATAGCAGTTTATAGCATAAAAGGGAAGAGAAAACGCCGAACCTTAACAAATCTTAAAGTTCGGCGTTAATAATTAAATATATTTATATTTTCTATTTGATTAGCAATCGGTAGCCTTTTCCGCGTTTGTGTTCTATGTCGATACTTGTATTATTTCCGTACAGCTCCAGCTTCTTGCGTATGCCGGATATATGAACGTACAAAGTGCGCATATCTTCGGTGGCGCTCATGCCGAAAGCTTTTTCGAACAACTCCTGAGCCGGCATGAAACAGCCGGCGTTTACAGTCAGGCTGAGCAGGATTTTATACTCCATAGGCGTAAGGGTCTGGTCTTTCCCGTCCTTGTATAAACGCTGCAATGCGTGGTCGAATGCAAAATCACCCACAACTTCAGGAAGCTTTTGTTTGTCAGGCGGATTGTACCGCAGACGGGCAAGCTCAATTGACACACTCTCTGCACGGACAGGCTTCATAACGTAACCGGAGCAGTGCAGTTTAAAAGCATCGTTAATGTACTGGTTATATCCGGTTATAAAGATTACTGCGGTTTTCGTATTGCTCTCCTTTAATGCCGCCGCCAGTTCAAGACCGTTCATCCCGCCCATGCTGATATCAAGGAAAGCGGCGTCAACCGCATTTCCCCGTGCATATGCAAGAGCCTCAGCCGCAGACGTAAATCCTTTGAGAGAACAGTCCGGCGCAGCTTTTCTGATTTCCCTTTCCGAGAGATCAAGAACCAGCTTTTCATCGTCAACGGCTATTATGTTCATATTTATGACCATCCTTTCCGGAAGTTTTGTCCTGAAGGACAAAACTCCTAAGTTTGAAAAATTTATTTTTCAAACTTTTCTCCTTTCGGAATTGTTAAAACAGCCTCGGTTCCGGTGCCGGGCGTGCTGTCGATATGCAGATGACCTCCGCACATAATTTCCATTCTGCTCCGCACGTTTTCAATACCGATGTGCCGGCGTCCGTCGTTAAGCGGCTTTTTGGGGTCAAATCCTACTCCGTCGTCAGCGATAATAACGCGGTAGCAATCCGGCTTTTCCTCCGAACGAATAGTGACTGTTCCTCCGTTTTCCCGATTGCATATACCGTGCCATACGGCGTTTTCGGCAAGCGGCTGCAGCGTCAGGGCGGGCAGTGTAAAATCCGACTCCTTAATATCAAATTCCACCCTCAGCTTATCCCCGAACCTGACCTTTGCGATAGAGAGATACTGCTTTGTATGCTCAAGCTCTTTCATGAAAGGAATAGGTTTCTTTTCTGTCATAAACTGCAGATTGCGGCTAAGATAATCCGAGAAATTACGCGCGACTTTTTCAGCACTATGTGCGCCTTCCATATGGCAGAGGGATTCAATGTTAAGGAGTGTATTAACTAAAAAATGCGGCTGGATTTGTGAAAGCATAATAGATATGCGGCTTTCAGCCAGTTCAAACTCCTGCTCAAAAACACGCTGTCCAAGCTCGGCCTGTATGTTTATGTAGACCAGGAAAAGCGTGACAGTGCCGGCAAAGCAAGCCGACCAAATCCCGGCAAACAGATATTCCGTGAGATAGCCGCCCAGCAGCGGAATGATAACATAGAGGATAAACGACACTAACTCCCGCTTTTTCAGCGCATTGGAGTGAACAATTGCCATTAAGGTACTGACTGCGATAGAGAAGGCGGGGAGAACCATGTCGCGGTTGAGACTTATAAGCCAAAGGGGAATAAGTCCAAAACCTCCCGCCGCTTCGAGTAGGACATGGACGGTCTCGAGGCAGAACACAGCCCGCAAAGGGTTTCGGGAAACGCCAGCATTGATGGAGATCAGCTCGCGCACATAGAAACAATAAGCTATCCTCCCCACAGCGGCAAAGGTATAGTCAAGGAAGAAAAGCCAACTGCGGAGAAGCGCCAAGGAAGCGTCCTCCGTGCCTATCAATAGCAGCATCGGCATCTCAAGCAGACAAGTAAGCAGCAGACATCCCGCTATAATCAAGAAACTGCGGTGAAGCTTGCCGTGCGGCTTCGCTCCCAGCAGAGTACCGGATATCAGCAGGATTATAATGATTGTTGAACAGACAAGACTTGAAAGAGTTATAATCTGAGCCGTGTTCAAGTATGTTCACCTCGCCTTGTATTCATCTCTTTTTTTCCATGTAATTGTACAATATATCAGGGAGAATGTCAAGCTATATGATATGGAAATACACGGTAATTCAACGAGTAAATAATATATGAACAAGTTTGAAATATTAATATTGTTCTTTCTTTTTTCTATCGCAAAAAAGAAAGAACCAAAGAAAAAATGCTCTTGAACGATAAAGGATTTCGCCGTTTGCGAACGGCGACCAAAGGCGCCGCCTTTGGAAACCGCAATTTTTTGAAAAAAATTGAGTAAAACTTTCAGTGAGTTCACAGTTTGTTCACTCGCTAAAATACCCT
>DBCY01000025.1 GCA_002293295.1 Ruminococcus sp. UBA946
ATATCAATCCCCAATAATATCATAATATGTCATTAGATTTTTTCAAAAATAAAAACTGTAAAATCGTGAGGGATAACGCTTGACTAACCCTTTCCGGCTCATAATATTAGTTCGTAGAGCATAATACAGTATATTTATTAACCGGAAGCATTAGAACCTGTCCTTTTGTAAAAAAGGCTGAAATAATAGTAATAGAATTTATTATTCTTCATTCGGATTTTCATCAGCAGTATTAATATCATATGTGAAACTTTCTGAAAAGCTTTGATAAATCAAATCATTGTCATTATTCTTCGCTGAACTGTAAATAGTGTTTGATGACGGTTTTGAAAATAATTCAAGGTATGAGTTCAAATATGCTGAGTCTGATTTAATATTGCCGTTTTCATCGGTGCTGCCGGCAGCAAGCTCAGCCGCTTTCTTCGCGAAATCATATACCTTGGGCTCCGCAGGCGTTTCACCGTATATTTCAATATCGATAAATTCAATTTCAGCTTGTTCATCCGGCGCTTTTTTATCAAGAACGCTCATATCAATATTATTAGTTTCTATGGTATCTGAAGCATCGTAGGTATTCGGTTTTGATTCAAAGGCTTCATCCAGCTGACTTAAATCAAAGTCAGATGTATTTATAGTATCATGATGATATTCATTTAGAATTCCAGCGTTGTTTTTGGTTTCCAGCGCAGAGGTATCCAAATCATTACTGTTCAACGAATCTTGTTCATATTTAACTGAATCGGGTTCGGAGATTTGTTCTATAACAGACATATCAATTTCATCAGTATCGATTGTTTCGTTTTTATATAAATTAATGTTAACAGACTGATTTTTTTCAAGTGAAGAAAAATCTATGTTATCTGTGCTGACGGCACTGTCGCTTATTATTTGTTCTTTCAGCGAAGCCTCAGGACTTAAATCCTTCGTATTCATCTTGTCAAGCATTCTTAATGCTTCTTCAGCCGCGGCGTTTATTGCATTCTGGTTATCGGTATCACCGGGGTTTAAACCATCTGCCCGTGCCAAAACTCTTCCCGGTTTATCAGAACCGTTTATTTTATCAGGTTTACCCCCGGCAGGTTCCTCAAAATCGCTGTCCATATTATTTATATAGCTTTCATCAGCTTCGGGAAAATATTCACCCTTTCCTTTACTGCTGATTTTTTCAATTTCCTCATACTTGTTTTCAACGGCGAATAGTTTTTTCTTGCCGTATACCTTTTCCTTATATTCGTCGGATAATTCCTCGGGGAATGTAAAATCCGGCTGTTTATACCGGTTGGAGGTTTCATTTTTAATATGATTATCTTTATAATTAAAAACATTATTATCGAAATCGCTTGTATCTTCCGTATAAAGCGAATTATTCTTAATTTTAATAACGACAGAGACAACTGCCGCCGCCGCAAAAAAAAGTGAAGCCCCCAGTTCCGTATGAGGCAGAATATTATGAATACTGTCAGGAGCAATGCCGGAAAGTATATAATCGCCGCCGGACATCAAATCGGAAAGCCCTATTCCGGCAAATCCCGACGCTAAAATACCGAATATAACAGCCGGAATATTAACCCTTGATTTCTCTCCTGTTTTCATTGCTTAATACCTTCCTTTCGGAAATGAGCATATTCATAAATCAGCTGAAAAACTAACATTAACACTGATTATAGTTTATCATAATTTTACAGATAAGTCAAGTAATTCATGAAGCGCCATAAAGTTAAAAACAATAAAAAATCAAGACACCGTAATGATGCCTTGATTAAGGTTGTGTAACTTATTATGATACGATATGCGGTTAAAAATTATTGCGGATTAGTATAAAACATATAATCAGCTTCCTGTAGTGATAAACGGACGTACCGAACCGGCAAGCGATGAAATAGGCATCGTCTGGAGCCAGACATGACCCGGTCCCGAAACCCTTGTGTTAAAAATTCCTTCTCCGCCGAGAAGGGCGTTGCCGATTCCCTTTACCGTTTCAATATCAATAGAACAGGTAGCGTCCATAGCGGCAAGGTAACCGGTATCGACAATCATTGATTCGCCCGCATTCAAGTCATATTCAATTATTGAACCGTCAATTTCAAGAAAAGCCGTACCGCTTCCGCTGAGTTTCTGCATTATAAACCCTTCCCCGCCGAAAAAACCCGCTCCGATTTTTTTCTGGAAGAATACGGAAAGTGAAACCCCCGCTTCCGAAGCAAGATACGCGCTTTTCTGCGCGACTATTGTTTTAGACGCGGAAATCTGAACCGGGAGTATGTTTCCGGGAACGGACGACGCAAAGGCAATTTCGCCTATACCGTTCTTCGCGGTATATGTATTCTGAAAAACTGATTCTCCTGAAATGGCGCGGGAAAACATTTTACCCAAGCCTCCCCCGGCATTGGTCTGCATCTGCATATTCGGGGACATCCATGACATGCCGCCTCTTTGGCAAGCCNNTCGCCTTCGTTCAGCCGGCAGATTACAACCGGAAACGGCAGCCCCTTGATTTGATAATCCATATAACTGCTCCTTTCAATAAAAACCCGTGCATCGTTTAATGTATGGTTACATTTTAATGTTATTATAACATTACTATTCTTTAATGTCAATTATTATTAAAAAATATTAATAAAAATCTATTTAATTATTTCTGTATTTATGCTATGATTATTTTATATTATTATGAGGGGAATGATAACAGGATTTGGAAATCAGAATCGCTGAAAAAAAAGATATTGATACGCTAATAAAATTCAGGTTTGCTTATCTGACCGAGGATAGCGGAGAGCTTTCCTCCGTTCAGACAGAATCGCTCAGAATACAGCTGCCCGATTATTTTAACAGGCATATAGGCGGTGATTTTTCTGCTTATATTGCCGAAGAAGACGAAAAACCTGTGTCGGTTATTTATCTTATACGTGTTGAAAAACCTGCCAATACACATTTTATGAGCGGAAAAACAGCCATGCTTATGAATGTTTATACCCTTCCTGAATACCGGCGGAAAGGCATTGCCAGTATTCTTCTTAAAAGAATTATCACAGACGCCGGAAAGGAAGGAATTTCCTGTATAGACCTCTCCGCTACTGCTATGGGTAAACCGCTTTACTTAAAAAACGGATTTCATGAATGCTCAAGCGGTCACACCAATATGAGAATTGAAATTTGATTGAATTCCGAGAATCTGTCATATCGGACAAAACGTCCGGAAAGGATGGTTACTTCAATGCCGGAGCAAAGAAAACTAATAGGTGTAATACTAGCGAAAGCGGACGCGCCGTACCAGGAAAAACTAATCAGGGGAATACTGAAACAGGCTTTTGATTTTAATTATGATGTTGCTGTTTTCTCTACCTTGATAAAAAACGGTATGTACAGCGAATGGCAGAAAGGCGAAGCGAATATTTTCAATGTCATTAATTATGATAAGCTTGACGGGTTGATTTTCGTTCCCGATACAATTCAGCTATCCGGCGTCATCGATAAAATCGTTACCGATATTAACAACTGTTTTAAAGGCCCCGTCGTATCAGTTGATATGGATGTCGCCGGCATACCCGGAATTCCGGCTGTGTTTTCAGACGACGTTAAGCCTGTTAAAAAGCTTATCGGGCATTTAATTGAAGAGCATGGGTTCACGGATATAGCCTTTATGACAGGATATGAAGGCCATTTGCATTCGGCTAACCGTCTAAACGGTTATTATGAGGCTATGGAAGCTCATAATATTCCGATTGACGCATCACGTGTTTTTTACGGCGATTACTGGTATAACGAAGGAGAAAATGTTGTCGCGGCGCTTTGCGGCGGCGGACGTCCCCTGCCTCAGGCAATCGCATGCGCCAATGACCAGATGGCTATCAGCGTTTGCAGCGCTCTTGAAAAAAGAGGGATTCATGTTCCGGATGATATTGCCGTAACGGGTTATGATTCCTTTGAACTGGGTCAGGAATATTTCCCCGAAATAACGTCGGCCCCCCTGCCGTCGTTGCATACCGGCGAAAAAGCCGTGCGGAAGCTGCACAGTCTGCTTTCCGATTACATATACGAAAATACCGGCGGCGATGAAAGCGATATTCTTATTCTGGAAAGCTGCGGATGCGGCAGGGTTATAAATTCTGACCGCCGGAGCTATGCCGCAAACAAGGATTTTGATTTCAGCAACTTTTATTCAAGATATAATTTTATGATGGAATCCCTTATTTCCGTCACAAACCTGAAAGACTATATAAGCGTGCTTTCCGACTACACCGAACAGCTCGGAGATTTCACCGATTTTTACCTGTGCCTTTGCGATAACTGGGATAATCTGGGAGAAACTGACGATACCGTCAATTATTTAAAGAACGGGTATTCAAAGAAAATGATTCTGCCGTTATACCGCGGCAGCAACGAAGCCGTCAGGAAAAACGTGAAGATGTTTTATTCGAGCGAAATGCTTCCCGGATTGAAATCCAGCCGGGAAGAACCTAAAGCATTCTTTTTTTCTCCTGTTCACTATAACGACAGATGTTTCGGTTATTCCGCAATATCGTTCGGTAATAAAATCACTTCCTATAATGAAACATACAGCTTATGGATGCGGTGCGTTCATAATACGCTTGAAACACTGCGCCGCCAGAGGAACCTGTCTTATATGTATAAATGCATGGTTAAAAATGCCGTTACCGACGCGCTGACCGGAGTTTACAACCGTAACGGTTTTAATCAGTTTGCGGAGGAAATGCTTTTTTCAGCGCAGCAGCTTAATGAAAACCTCCTTGTCATTTTAGGCGATTTAAACGACCTTAAATATATAAACGACAATTTCAGCCACCTTGAGGGGGATTTTGCAATTAAAACTGCCGCCGCCGCCTTTAAGAATTCCTGCCTTCAGAATGAAGCCTGTTTCAGATACGGCGGGGATGAGTTCCTTATTATATCATCAGGCAATTATTCACAGGAGCAGATTGAAAACATCAAAAAACAGATAGCGGAAGAATTGAACATTGCTAATTCAGTTTACAGCAAGCCTTATACCCTGAGTGTAAGCATCGGCGTTTTTTATGGTCCTGCGGCGGAAATTTCCGGGTTGGAGGAGGCGCTGTCCGTCGCCGACAATGATATGTTTCATCATAAGGTACTTAATAAAAAACAATAAGAACATGTCTTCACAAGCAAAATCACTGTCTAAGCGGTTAATTTTTCGCCCTGCATCGTTAAATTTTCTTGCCATACGGCAAGTATGCCTGCGAAAANNCAAAAAATCAGCTTGCTTATCCACCACTTTCGCTTATGAAGACATGTTCTAAGAATAAACAATGTAAATACATTATTAAATCCCCGTTATTTTACTATATAAATACCGGGGATTTAAACATTTTACTGTATACGCAACTTTTATGATATACCAATAATTCCGCAGTCTTTTTAGTATGGAAAATTATTATAAAAAACTGTTGAAATTTTGAAGAATAAAGTGTATAATATAAATATTGTTTTATTGAAAGGGAGTTTTGTATGTACGGTGATATTATGGATACAATCGGATTTGTTTCCGAATATGACCCCGAGGTCGGAGAGGGAATGAAAAAGGAGCTTTTAAGGCAGCGAAGGAACCTTGAGCTTATTGCAAGCGAAAACCTCGTTTCGCCCGCCGTTATGGCGGNNCAGGTTATGGCTGCTATGGGCTCGGTACTGACCAATAAATACGCCGAGGGTTATCCCGGCAAGCGTTATTACGGCGGCTGCGAATGCGTTGATATAGTAGAAAGCATTGCGATTGAAAGAGCAAAGGAGCTTTTCGGGGCAGGGTTTGCAAACGTTCAGACTCATTCCGGAGCCCAGGCTAACACAGCCGTTTATTTTGCGCTGTTAAGTCCCGGCGATACCGTCCTCGGCATGAGTCTTGCCCATGGCGGCCACCTTACCCACGGCTCGCCCGTTAATATGTCGGGGAAGTATTATAATTTCGTTTCATACGGACTGGATGATAACGGGTTTATCGACTATAAAGCAGTCGAGGAGCTTGCGAAAACTCATAATCCAAAACTTATTGTTGCGGGTGCGTCAGCTTATCCGCGGGAAATCGATTTTCCAAGGCTTTTTGAAATAGCAAAGTCCGTAAACGCTTATTTTATGGTAGACATGGCGCATATCGCCGGTCTTGTCGCCGCAGGAGTACATCCTTCTCCTGTTCCATATTCCGATATAGTTACGTCCACGACCCACAAGACTTTAAGGGGACCCCGGGGCGGTCTTATTCTTACGAACAGCGAAGAGCTTGCCCAAAAAATCAATAAGGCCGTTTTCCCCGGTATACAGGGCGGTCCTTTAATGCACGTCATCGCCGCAAAAGCCGTGTGCTTCGGAGAAGCTTTAAAGCCGGAATTCAAGGAATACGGCAGGAAAACAGCCGAAAATGCAAAGGCTCTTTCAAAAGCTCTTGTATCAAAGGGATTTAACCTTGTTTCGGGAGGCACCGATAATCACCTTATGCTTGCCGACACCCGTTCGTTCAATATAACTGGCAAGGAGCTTGAGCACCGACTTGACGACGTATATATAACTGTAAATAAAAACACCGTTCCGAACGACCCTCAAAGCCCGTTCGTAACCAGCGGAATAAGAATCGGCACTCCAGCAGTTACCAGCAGGGGGCTTAACACAGGGGATATGGAACAGATTGCCGAATGTATTTATCAGACAGCTTTTGCTTATGAGGAGAAAAAGGAAGAAATCAGGTCGGCTGTCAGTGAAATCTGCGCTAAGTACCCGCTTTATGAATAATATTTTTGCTTTAAAGCATAAGACATTAATTCTTATTAATTAAATTGGGGGTATACATTATGCTGTTAGTTTTGTTATCCGCAGCATGGTATATAATAACTATAGTACAGGAGTTCTTAATGTACGGAACGGCATACAGGCTTGCGAAAAGGGGCGGTGACAACGGGGTTTCTCTTTTCGGCTGGTTTTTTGTGATAAGTCTGGCTTCACTTATACCGGGTCTGGGGATTTATCTTTGGAAAAAATACAGGTATATTTAGTATATAAAATACCGGTAAAATGATTTATATGTAATTGTTTGCTAAAAGAGGACTGATTACTGATGAATGTTCCCCTTGCCGACAGGATACGTCCTAAAACGCTTGATGATATTGTTGGTCAGGCACATATTCTGGGAAACGGAAAACCGCTCCGGCGTATAATCGAAAGCGGTAAAATTCCCAATATGATTTTTTACGGCAGCGCCGGAATCGGCAAAACTACCGTTGCGCGGATTATTGCCGCTGATACTAATATGAAACTTCATAAGCTTAACGGTACATCAGCCTCTGTTGCCGACATAAAGGATGTCATTGCCGACACAAACACATTTGACGGAATTGACGGCGTGCTTTTATATCTGGATGAAATACAGTACCTTAACAAAAAGCAGCAGCAGTCCCTGCTGGAATATATCGAAAACGGACAGATTACCCTTATTGCGTCCACTACCGAAAACCCGTATTTTTATGTTTACAATGCGATTATAAGCCGTTCCACAGTATTTGAATTCAAGACTGTTTCTGCTGAAGAACTGGAACACGCCATACAAAGGGCGTTTGATATTCTTGCCGGTGAAACGGGAATAAAAATAACAGCTGAAACGGGAGTTGTGAGTTATATTGCGAGAGGCTGCGGCGGGGATGTCCGAAAGTCTATTAATACGGCGGAGCTTTGCGTTTTGTCGTCGGAGGCTTCCCCGGACGGTATTGTAATAAAAATGGAAACCGCTGTTATGCTGACGCAGAAGAGCAATATGAAATACGACCGCGGCGGGGACCAGCATTACGATATTTTATCCGCACTCCAGAAATCAATCCGCGGTTCGGATGAAAATGCCGCTTTGCATTATGCCGCACGGCTGATTGAAGCGGGGGATATTATTTCATTGTGCAGGCGTTTGCTTGTAATTGCAGCAGAGGACATAGGTCTTGCATATCCTCAGGCAGTTTCCATCGTGAAAGCCTGCGTTGACAGCGCGGTTCAGCTTGGTCTTCCGGAGGCAAGGATTCCCCTTGCCCAAGCTGTTATTCTTCTTGCCACTTCACCGAAATCAAATTCGGTCATATCAGCGATTGACGGGGCTCTTTCCGATTTGCGAAACGGTGAAACCGGCGATTATCCCCGTCACCTTCAGAATAAGCATTTTGACGGCGAAGGCGCGCCGGTTAAGGGTCAGTATTATTTATATCCCCATGATTATCCTAATAACTATGTAAAACAGCAGTATCTGCCCGATAAAATCAAGGACAGGGTTTATTATAAATACGGAAACAATAAAACGGAACAAGCGGCGTTTTCATACTGGAAAAGTATTAAGTAAATGAAGGGTTATAAAAAAACAGTTTCAATAATTCTGCTTGATTCAGGCGTCGAATACCGCCAGTGTGAAATATGGTCGTCTTCTATATAGTATTTCAACGGCTGATTAGGAATAACCCCGCTGAAAACATCAACTATAATCAGCTTTGCTTTCATTTTTTCCGGTATAAGGGCTTTTATGTAAACACTGGCATACTGACCGACCTCGACGCCGCTCCGGGGTTCCGCCAGTCCCGCCAGGTTAGGCGACAGTTCAACGAAAATCCCGTAATCCTCAACCGAACGGACGATACCCGAAACCGTTTCACCGTATGTAAACTGGTTTGCGTTTTCAAGCCAGGTTCCCAGGAGTTCTTTGTGCGACAGCCACACCTTGCCGTTTTCCACATTTTTTATTATTACTTTTATATCCTGCCCCGCTATAAAACGGTCGGACGGATGTGAAATCCTTGAGATTGATATGGCGTCTATCGGAATCAGCGAAGGAATACCGCAGCCTATATCGACAAATGCGCCGAACTGTTCAAGATGCGTAACTTTTGCGGGAATTATATCGCCCGGTTCGAGGTTTTCAATGAAAAGCCTCATGCATTCCTCCTGCACTGCCCGTCTTGACAGGACAGCCGTATATATACCGCTTTCACTTTTACTGATTTCAAGAACCTTAAAGCATACGGGTTTATTTACCTTCGTTATCAGGGCTATATCCTTAGTCGTACCTTCGGCTATCCCTAAAGCGCCTTCAATATGCGGAATTATTCCCTTTGCGCACGGCAGGTCTACAATGAGATTATGATCGAAATCACATACGGTTGTCCGTGCTTCCAGAATTTTTCCCTGAAGCATAGCTTCCTGTAATGCAAATATGGATTTTATACTGTTCTGGTTGTCTGGCGTGTTAATTAATGAACCTTCAGGCTTGAATGTTTTCATTTATAACCATCCTTAATGAGGCTTAGCAGCAGCTTATCAATAAACAGCCTCTGATATTTTTCCGGCGGTACAATTATTTTATAAGTTTGAACAGATTTATTATACTGCCTTTACAGAAGTTTGTACAACTCTGCTTACCTTCCAATTTTATGTAATGAAGCTTTTAATTATGCCTGTTAATTAAGTTATAATTTATAATAATCAAAGATAAAAAGACCCCCTGCGGATTTTAACGCAAGAGGCCGGATAATAATTCCTTTACCCTGTTTTAAGAAATCAGATTCTTCCGTTCCGGTATTCTAATGGGTTTTCCGGATATTAAGACCGCCGTAACCGACTATTATGTTGGAAACCATTTTTGCGTCCTCATCGCGGCATATAATCTCCACCTTAGGTCGGTTGTGAATATAATCGGACGGGATTCCCATGTCAATATCCATTGTGTTATATATAGGATTATTTTCGGGATAACTGTATGAAGGGTTATTTCCCGATACATTGAATGCCGGCAGTGTGCTTGTTCTTCTTCCGGTAAACACTTCCTGAACGTTATCGATTTTAATACTGGATATTTCCCCAATTCTGCTCCTTATTGCGGCGGCGCAAATATCCGCAGTATCCGGCGAATCAAATTCAACAGAAAATTTCATGCTTAAAAACTCCTTTTTTATATTATACATATTTAATAAAAAATCTGCTAAAATTAAAGTGTGTTTATTATCAGTTCAATCAGACTGACTGAGATTTAGTATTACCATTTTTCAGTATAGAATACATTGTCTTAATTTTTATAAATATTAGCATAAATAAATAATAAAATAATTGCCTTTTTGTAATATTGTGGTATAATATTAGAGTGCGTTTGCAAATACACTCCAGGGTATTATAAATGTTTTTGAAATGAGCTGGCTGTATGAATATTAATCCTAAGGATATTCTGACAATGAAAAAACAGCATCCCTGCGGAAGCAAAAGGATGCTTGTCTTAAGGTCGGGGATGGATTTTAAGCTCAGGTGCGAAGGCTGCGGCCATGAGTTTATGGTTCCGCGCAATAAAATTGAGAAAAACATAAAATCAATCGAAGCGGCTGTAAAATAACCAGTGCCTCGTAACAACTAAATGTTGCAGTATAATAATAAAAATCATACCGCCGCTGGCGGTATACCACCACTGTTAATTGTTAATTTTAATTATTAATTGGTATAATAATAAGGAGAAACTTAATGTTTGAAAAATTAAAGCTTACCGAGGACAGGTATGAGGAAATAAGCGGAAAGCTTACCGATATTGAGGTTATCAGCGATAATAAGCTGTATGCCTCATTGATGAAGGAATTCAAGAATCTGACCCCGGTTGTTGAAAAATACAGGGATTACTGCAAAGCTTTAAAAAATTTTGATGAAGCTAAAGAAATGCTTTCCGAAGCAGGACTTGACAGGGAAATGAAAGAGCTTGCCCAGTCGGAGCATGACGAAAGTAAGGAAGCAATTGAAAAAATCGGAGAAGAGCTGAAAATACTGCTGCTGCCTAAAGACCCGGACGACGACAGGAATGTAATTATAGAAATCCGCGGCGGGGCGGGCGGCGAGGAAGCGTCTTTATTCGCAAATTCGCTTTACCGTATGTATACAATGTTCGCCGAAGCTAAACGCTGGAAAACCGAGGTGCTTAACGCAAATGAAACCGAACTCGGCGGATTCAAGGAAATAAGCTTTTTAATAAGCGGCGAGGGCGCATATTCCAGATTAAAGTTTGAAAGCGGCGTGCACAGGGTTCAGCGTGTTCCCGAAACCGAATCACAGGGCAGGGTTCATACCTCTACTGTTACGGTTGCCGTTCTGCCGGAGGTTGACGACGTCGAATTCGAAATAAACCCTTCCGATTTAAAAATTGACGTATTCAGGGCTTCGGGCGCGGGAGGCCAGCATATTAACAAAACTGAATCAGCCGTCAGGATTACCCATCTGCCGACCGGCGTAGTCGTCGAATGTCAGGACGAAAGAAGCCAGCATAAAAATAAGGACAAGGCTATGAAAATCCTGAGCTCCAAGCTTTATGACGCCCTGCAGCAGGAACAGAATGACAAAATTGCCAGTGAAAGGAAATCTCAGGTAGGAACAGGCAACCGTTCGGAGAGAATCAGGACATACAACTTCCCTGAAAGCCGAATCACAGACCATAGAATAGGTCTTACCATATATCGTCTCGAACAAGTATTAAACGGTAATCTTGACGAGGTTATAGACGCTCTTGCAACCGCCGACCAGGCTGCTAAGCTGTCAGCACAGTCGGAATTATCTTAAAGGATGATTAATACGTATAATACAAAGCTTTTAAATTCGGATACTGATGGTATTGAAGAAGCGGCGGAGCTTTTAAGGCAAGGCAAGGTCGTAGGTATTCCTACCGAAACGGTTTACGGGCTTGCGGCTGACGCCGCCAATGCCGAAGCTGTCGCTGAAATATTCAAGGCAAAGGGACGCCCTGCCGATAACCCATTGATTGTTCATATTGCCGAAGCGAGCGATATTGAAAGGTATGCCGAAAACATCCCCGGCCTTGCATACAGGCTTGCCGGAGAATTCTGGGCGGGTCCTCTTACGATGGTTCTGAAAAAACGCAGTTCGATTCCGGGAATCACCAGCGGCGGGCTTGACACCATAGGTCTTCGTCTGCCCGAACATGAAACGGCGGTAAAGCTGATTAAAGCCTGCGGCTTCCCTCTGGCAGCGCCGTCGGCAAATCTTTCGGGAAGTCCCAGCCCTACCTGCGCAATGCATGTTTATGATGATATGAACGGGAAAATCCCTGCAATCATTGACGGCGGGAACTGCCCCGTAGGAGTTGAAAGCACGGTTATATCATTTGAAAATGACGGCATACGTCTGCTGAGACCAGGGTTTGTTTCGGTTGAGGATTTTGAAGCTGCAGGTATTGCCGTTTATTATGACAAGGGTATTGTTTCAGAAACAGCCGGTACGGAAAAAGCTCTTTCACCCGGTATGAAATACAGGCATTATTCACCGAAAGCGAAGGTTACGGTTGTTTCGGGCAGTGCGGACAGGTTTATAGAATTTATGGGCAGTAAGTGTGATGACGGTACTTATGCTATGGTTTTCGACGACTGCGCAGCAGATTACCCGTATAAAAATTTCCTGACATACGGTAATACGCCTGAGGAGCAGGCCGAAAGGCTTTTTAGTGTGCTTCGCAGATTCGACGGGCTTTCTGCGAATAAAGTTTACGCTATGTGTCCGGAACGTGACGGTGTGGGTCTTGCCGTATATAACAGATTAATAAGAGCCGCCGGATTTAAGGTGCTTGAAGTTTGATAAATTGATTTTTCAGACAGGATGGTCATAATTATGAGTAATATAGCGGATATAGCGGTAATCGGGCTGACCGGGCAGAGCGGCGCCGGAAAGACGACGGTATGCTGCGTATTTGAAGAGAACGGGTTTGAGGTTATTAATGCCGATATGATTTCAAGGCAGCTTATGTCAAAGGGTTCTCCTTGTCTGAAAGAAATCATAGAGTGGTTCGGAAATGAGTATCTCAATGAGAATGAAGAACTAAACCGAAAAAAACTGGGAAAAACGGTCTTTTCTGATACCGAACAGCTGAAACAATTAAACGGAATATGCTACCCGTATATAACCTATGAAATACTCCGGCAAATCAAAAAGCTTGCCGACGAAGGCAAGGAATATGTTCTGCTTGACGCGCCTACTCTTTTTGAAAGCAGGGCGGATGATTTCTGCGATTTAATTATAAGCGTTACGGCAACCGAAAAATTACGCACCGCCCGTATTATCGAACGGGACAAGCTTTCCGCCGAACAGGTTAAGCAGCGTTTTTCTTCACAGCATACCGAAAAGTTTTTTGCATCTCATTCCGATTTTATAATCAAGAATAATAAAACCTTAGACACGCTTAAAGAAAAAGCGAAGGAAGTTTCGGAAAAAATTAAGGAGTACTTTAAATGCTGAAAAAACTTGCCTGCTTGTTTGCATTGTTATTGGCCGCATGTTTTATATATATAGTTTTAAATATTGACGATATAAGCAAAAAGTATTTTTACCCGGTGAATTATGAGGAATATGTCGAGAAGTATTCAGACAGAGAAAATATGGATAAATATTTAATATATGCCATAATAAAAACCGAAAGCGGATTCGATAAGGATGCCGAATCGGAAGCCGGAGCCCGTGGTCTTATGCAGATTATGGACGATGCGTTCGAATGGGTGAAATTCCGGATGGGGGATAAAAGGGAAATTACATATGAAGATATGTATAATGCCGAGCATAATATTGAATACGGCATATACCTAATCAGAATCTTATATAACGAATACGGGGACGAAGCAACGGCTCTGGCGGCTTACCATACCGGCAGAGGGAATGTGAACAGCTGGCTTGAAGACGAAAGGTACAGCAGCGACGGCAAAACGCTGGCTGAAATACCTTCAGGAACTACCGAACACTATGTCAACAAGGTTATGTCTGCTTATAGGGGATATACTAATTTATATACAAAAAAATAAAGGACGGTTTTATTATGGAAAAAGAGAAATCAGCCGCAAAAATCCTGCAGGAAAGACTTGTCTACAAAAAGAAGCATTCCGGGTTAATTATGAATGAAGAAGCCATATGTGAAAGCATTAAGCTTTCAGAGGATTACAAGAGCTTTCTTGACAATGCGAAAACTGAACGTGAAGCTGTCGGTACCTCTATAAATATCGCAAAGTCGAGAGGTTTTACGGAATATAAAAAAGGTTCTGTTTTAAAGAGCGGGGATAAGGTTTATTTTAACAACAGAGGCAAAGCCGTGATATTTGCTATAATCGGAAATGAACCTATTGAAAAGGGAGTTCATCTGGCTGCGGCTCATATTGATTCGCCCCGAATTGATTTGAAACAGAACCCTTTATATGAAAGCGATGAAATTGCGCTTTTTAAAACTCATTATTACGGGGGTATCAAGAAATACCAGTGGACAGCGGTTCCTTTGGCTTTGCACGGCGTTATTATTAAAAAAGACGGAACCTGCGTAACGGTAACTATAGGCGAAGATGAAAACGACCCTGTTTTCTGTATAAGCGACCTGCTTCCCCACCTTGCGGCGGAACAGGCGAAACGCACTCTGAGCGAGGGAATCAAGGGTGAGGAGCTTAATGTTATTATCGGCTCAATGCCGTTTAAAGACGATGAAATAAGCGATAAGGTAAAACTTAACATACTCTCCTTGCTTAATGATAAATACGGTATTATAGAAGCGGATTTCCTTTCGGCGGAGCTTGAAATGGTACCCGCATTTAAAGCAAAGGACATAGGATTTGACCGAAGCATGGTGGGAGCTTACGGCCATGACGACAGGGTATGCGCTTATACCGCATTACAGGCGCTGTTATCCTGTGAAAATGTAAGCAGAACAGCCGTCGTATGCCTTGCCGACAAGGAAGAGTCGGGAAGCAACGGAAATACGGGGCTTTCGTCTAAATACCTCGAATACTTTCTGTACGATATAGCCGAAGCCCTCGGTTCGGACGGAAGAACTGTAATTTCGGCAAGCGAATGCCTGTCAGCCGATGTCAATGCTGCTATGGACCCGACGTTCCCCGATGTGCTTGAAAAGAGAAATGCGGCATATATAAATTACGGGGTATGCGTCACAAAATTTACCGGAGTAAGAGGAAAAGCAGGAACTTCGGACGCTTCGGCTGAATTTGCAGGAAAAATACATTCTATGCTTGATAAAAACGGCATAGTCTGGCAGACGGGCGAGCTTGGCAAGGTTGATATGGGCGGCGGCGGAACGGTTGCCGCATATATCGCCAACCTCAACATGGATGTTATCGATGTGGGGGTTCCCGTATTGTCAATGCACTCTCCTTTTGAAATTGTGGCAAAATCGGATGTTTACATGGCATATAAGGCTATTTATGCATTTATGAAGGAGTAAAATCCAAGAATCTTTATAGCAGTTTAACTTTTTATTGTCCGGAAATTAACGAAAGTAATGATACTAATCCGGCATTTCCCCTTTTGTATCTTTTTTCAGCATCAAAAATCCCGCTCTTTTTTACTTTGAGCGGGATTTTTCGCGGTCGCTTGGTGTTGTTTTGTTATAGCCCTTAATTACAAGCATTCTTTATTTGAAGTATAATATTTCAATTCCGCCGACGGGTCTTATACGCAAATTATAACAGCTGTTTTCACCGAAAAGGCTGTTCATTTCATTTGTAAAAACATCCAGTAAATCGTCGGGTACAAAAGCCTGTATTGTCCCGGCAAAGCCTCCTCCATGAACCCTTGAAGCCCCCCTGCCGTTTAAAACACGCCCGGCTGTATAAAGCCCCAGCGCGACGCTTTGAACTCCCGGATTATCAGACGAATACACATTCTGCAGGTATTTGTACGAGCTGTCCGCGCTTGCGTTTATTTCCTTTAAAAATGTATTTATATCACCGTTTCTAAGAGCGTTTGCCTGACGTACCACCCTTTCGTTTTCATCAAAAAAATGAAACGCCCTCAGAACCGCCCTGTCTCCGCATTTTTCCCTTACGGCGCCTATGTTGTCCCTGAGCGTTTCATATGTTATGCCGCGCAGCTCGCTCTTGCCGAAAAAACCCGCAACCGACTTCATTTCGTTAGGAATAGCGGCATATTCGGGCGTAAGGTTATCATGACTTCCCTTTGTATCAACGATACAAAGGCTGTATCCGCTTCTGCTGAAGTCATATTGTATTGATTCGATTACCGGATTTTTAATGTCCTTGAAATCAACGGTTATAAATCCGCCCTCCGAGGAGGCAAGCTGGTCCATTAAACCGCTTGGCTTGCCGAAAAACACATTTTCGGCATACCGTCCGATTTTAGAGATATTAACGGCGTTTATTCCGCCTTCGTTATACATATAAGACAGGATTGTCCCAATCAGGACTTCAAAAGCCGCCGAAGAAGATATTCCGCTTCCCTTTAAAACATTTGACGTTGTATATGCTTTAAACCCTCCGATTTTATAACCGTTCTTTTCAAATCCGCAGGCAACGCCCCTTATTAATGCGGCGGAGGTGTTTATTTCATTCGGGTGTACGGATAAATCGGCAATATCGACGGTATCCATGGGAAAGCCCTCGGATTTTACGGTAATAATATTATCGTCCGACGGTATGCAGAATGCTATGACATCCAAGTCCACAGCCGCGGCTAAAACCCTCCCCATATTATGGTCGGTATGGTTTCCGCCTATTTCAGAACGGCCGGAAGCTGAAAATATACGTATGCCCTCATGTCCGCCGTATAATGCCTTAAACTCATCCAAAGCTTTGTTATAGCGGCTTTTTTGTTTATCCGCGGCTTTTTCCCCGTACAGTTCATTAAGTATAACTTCAAAATTCCTCAAAATTATATATCCCCCAAGCAATTTTTTACAATTCTATAACAATATTACCGCGAATCATAAAACACATGGTAATTCTTGTTTGAATGCGAATAAACGCTCATAACAAGCCCTATGCATATAAACATGCTCATCATTGAAGTCCCCCCCTGGCTCATGAACGGCAGTGGTATTCCGATTACCGGCATTACGACAAGCACCATGCCGATATTAAGCAGGCAGTGAATGAATATCATGGAAAACACTCCGATACAGATTATTTTCCCAAGCTTATCCTTGGCAATCCTGCTGTTCGCCACTATTTTAAGGCATATATAGGACAAAGCCGCAACCAGCGCTATACACCCTATAAAACCGAAGCACTGGCCTACATAAGTGAAAATGAAGTCATTCTGCACCTCCGGCACGCTGACATACTGCTCCGCAAACAGTCCTTTGCCGAACAGCTGACCTGAACCGAGAGCCATCCTGCCCCAGTACTGCTGATAGTAAATATCGACATATGCAGGGTCTTTTTCCGGATTCTCGGCAAAAAGCACAAGGAACCTCAGCTTCTGGTGGGGCTGCAGCACCCTTTCCCAGACAAACCATAAAGCAGGCGGAATAATAACCAGAACGGGGATGATATATTTCCATGATATACCCGCCGCAAAAATCATAAAAACAAACATAACGAGGAACACGATTGCAGTCCCGTCGTCGCCCTGCGCAAGGACGAGAAGTACCGGAGCCGCCCCGTGTATGCACAAAAGAAGGACGTTCAGCGGATTGTTAATATGCTCGTCCACCTTCGACAAATGAAGCGCAAAGGTCATTATGAACGCAATTTTAAGTATTTCCGACGGCTGCAGGGTAGTGAACCCCAAATTAATCCACGCCTGGTCGTCAACACCCTCCACCGGCTTATAGGCAAGGGAGGTGAATGTCAGCGCCATAAGCCCGAGCGAAGCCGGCATGTATAAGAACCACAGCTTTGTGAATTTATGGTAATCAAGGGCGGACATAACAAGCGCAATCCCCGAACCGATACAAAGGGCTATAAACTGCATTTTATACATATTAGCGTCCTTGTTCGTAATCCCGTTATAAACAATCGAATACATCAGGACTACGGAAAAAGCCGCAACAATAAAAACCATGAAAAAAAGCTGCTTGTCGAGCTTCCTGAAATATGAAACCACCGTTTTTAATACTTTTTTAAGCATACCGATACCCTTCTGCATTTTTTGCACATAAGGTTATTATACACTATTTTTCTTTTAAGTTCAATATTAAATTTACAATTTATTGTATGTATTTTAATAGCTTGGTATATTTAAATGTATGCTTTAAAAGTAAACAGGGTATTCGCTGCCGAACTGGTCTTTCGCCGTTCCGTCAGAGGTTAGTATAACTTATAATACTTTATAACATTTGGAAATGGTTCATCATAAGTATAACATTCAAGTATGGAAATTAATCCATTTTCAATAAATAAAACAAACCCGACGCCATGTTTTAAATCATTTATTTCTGCTTTAACATTACCGAGAGTTTCATTTTCATGGTTTGATAAACGGTACTTAGGGTCTACTTTAAATTTAGTAAAAAACCCATAACCTGAAAACTCCCGTTCTATAATTGAAGCATTCGCATATTGAAGTCTAAATTGATTTTCCAGTTCAATGTTTTCGGATAGTATTTTTAATATAACTTCTGTTTCAAACTTTAAAAATATATCATTCATTAGTTTCTTTCACCTACTCTTAAAACTAGTTGTAAATAAAATTATTTTATAAAGAAAGTACCTATCTTAAGTATTCCATCAATTACTATACCTCTAACAGTTATTTCATAACCCGAAACAACTACAGAGAATTCATTTAAAACACTTGTTAAATTATTCATTGTTGCATATTCCTGTGCTGCTTGTTCAACAGCAGAATATGCATTCATCTGATTACCACTAAATGAATCTAATAATCCTTTTAATTTATGTCTTTCTTGTCCGAATATGTGTTTCAACTTATTTGCATCGGTTGTTTGACCATTTACTAAACTTTCAACCATTTCTTCTTCCGGGTCAGCTATTACATACTCAGGTTCCATTTTATGCCATGTTCTGCAATACTCCAGATATTCCTGTGTAAGCCCGAATGCCCAGATGTTCATGAAAAGTTTAGTTGACTGGCTCCATTGTTCATAAGACTGCGACTGCATTTCATCAAAGCTGGTTCCGTTTGAATAGCGTATGTATTCATCATAAAGCATTAATTCCGCTGATAGTTCAAACGCCTTGAATTTTATGCTGTTGTCAATAACGCCTATTTCCCTGAGCTTTTCGGCAAAATCTATATAGGTGCCGTTATTTGCCTTTATTTCCCTTGCGGTTTCAACAATTTGTACTCTCTGATACGGGTCGCCGAAAATTCCTACCAGGTTTTTATAAAAATAAAACTCAATCTCGAAATACTCGGCTTCATTAAAGAAATCCTGTAACCGTTTCTCTTCTTCAGTAAGCGGGGTTATCGGCTCTTCCTCTTCCTCAATCATCCCCGCCAAATCAACAAGCGGCACAAGCTTGTAGTTGCTGAATATGTATTCAGGCCGGCGCGGAACTCCGTCAACAATGACGTT
>DBCY01000106.1:0-14175 GCA_002293295.1 Ruminococcus sp. UBA946
AAAGAATAAAACATATCCCTGTAATAAAAAGATAGCTAAAATTTGATATTTTATTAAAAAAATTTTTCATAATATATAATTTATCCTATTTTAATAATTATTACAATAATAATATATTAAGTATAAATTAATATATTATTAATTTAGTTATAATAATACAAAGAGGCAGAGATAATTCTGCCTCTTAATATTAAACTTATTTACTTTTTATTATAAATAATTGCTTAAAATAATCACATTACGGTGTGGTGCCGCTTGTAGTACTTGTATCAGGAAGAAGCGGATGAATACCATAAACGATATTATTTTGTTTACAATCATCTTCTTGTGCCTTAGCAGATAACTGGTCATCGGGGAGAAGAGCCGCTTCCTGAGCCCAACCTGCCCAAAGAACAGCATATGCTTTGGGGTTATAATCAGCAACTCCAAAGCCTTGGAAAGTTTCTCCGAGATATTCATATAAATCAGGTCCGCCGTCAGCTCCGGGATATCCATCCATTTTAGCAATTATTTTTCCGCCATCTAAAGTAAATTCACTAGTGGGTTTAATATTAGAATCGTCGTCGTCGTCGTCATCAGCTGTCAGAATAATACTTGCAACATTTGCTTTAGTCAAGGCAGCAGCAACGGCTGTGTTAACCTGCTTAGCGTTTGCATTTGCAGCCTGGATTCTTGCGTCTCTCAAATAGCCGAGCATTGAGGGAACGAGAATTGCAGCCAGGATACCGATTATTGCGATAACAACAATCAGTTCAATAAGGGTAAAGCCCTTCATCTTTGAATTTCTCATGGAAATCCTCCTTAAATTAATATATTTTTTATTAAAAAGCTTTCGCGCTTTTCCAAAAGAATAATGGGGATAATGCTAAAGGGAATGTTATTCATCACGGCGTTGCGTCTTCTTCGTCTACGTCAGGTGTGCCGTCTCCGTCGTCATCCGTGTCTATATCATCCGGAATACCGTCGTTATCATCGTCGTCATCGTCCTTGTCTTTTATTCCGTCTCCGTCCGTATCGGTATCATCGTCGCCGCCGTCTCCGTCACCGGGGTCGGGGTCAGGGTCAGAGGTAACCGGTTCAACTTCGTCGGGAGGTATAAGTAAATCATCAATAGTTAAATAGTTGCTTACAAAAGGGTAAAATCCCATCGGTGCGCCACGAACAGGGTCTTTATAAATCGATTCCTGCATTGCAATATCCCAGCAGCCTCTGAATACCTTATCATTATCCTCAGACAATGTAAAAATATATTCATACCTTTTAAATTCATTATTTGCATAAACAACACTGTCGACAGTATAGTTTTCATAATCTATAAAAACCTCAAACCGTCCGTGCATTGAACTGCCGAATCCGTCCCTGATAAGCTTGGATAATTTCTCATAAATATCCGGATTGGAAGTCGGGGACAAAACAGCTCCGATTGCGTTTTTGGTACTTGCATTGCGGTAGGTAGTCGTTACTTCAATTTCATCGTGCAGCTGACCGTCTCTGAATATATAAACAACGCTGACATACAGTATATTTTCATCTGTGAAGTTCGCGTCGGGCGCAGTCTGCATTGCGTTCGTGTCAAAGCACTCGTTATCCTGCTTGATTTCAAATTGAATAAGTACATCCTGCATAGCTGTGTATGCAAGCTGAGCCTGCGCATTATTCGACTGCATATTAGCGTCTCTTATAAAACCCGGAACTGTTAATGAGACTATTGAAGCTAAAATAGCAATAATGCCCATTACTATTATAAGTTCTACAAGAGTAAAAGCCTTAAGCTTTTTCAGTCTTTTATGTGAATAATTCAACGGAATCACCCCCGATAAGTCCAGCCATAATTAACGGCTGTTCCTTTCTGTTATTATTATATTATATAAATTTCATTTTGTCAATAATTTTGTGATATTATTTTCGCTAAATTTGTGAATTTGTATAATTGTTCTTATCATACTCATTATTATAAATGTTTTTCGTCGTTTTTACCAAATTATGTACTCTTAGTCATTGTGCATAACCTGTTTATTATACTCATAATTGTTTTGTATAAAACGACAGGAACATTTATTATGGAATAAAATAAATGTCATCCCGCCAATTTAACAGGTTTTCATCTATGTACCGCCATTTTTTGAAATATTCGGTTTCACTGCGGATAATATGGTCATGATATGAACGCTGCCAGATATGATATAAAAAATGAGGATAAATTCCCGTTTTAACGCCATTAATATATTCGTTAAAACCTGCACCTGTTTTATCTGATTCCCATTTTAAGGTAACGTTCAAATTCGTTGATGTCAAGCGATTTTTCCCTTGCGTGCATTTCCGTAATTACCCCTTCCTTCACAAGGCGGGCAAGCTCCTGGTCGAGGCATATCATACCGTCCTTCTTGCCTGTCTGGATAGCTGTCTGTATGAGGTGTACTTTACTGTCCCTTATCATAGCCTTAATAGCGTCGGTGGCGTTCAGGATTTCAACGGCTGCAATACGTCCCGTTCCGTCGGCTTTGGGAATAAGAGTCTGGGCGATAATCCCTACAAGGACGGTCGCCAGCTGGGTTCGGATTTGTGACTGCTGATGAGCCGGGAAAACGTCGATTATACGGTTGATGGTGTCGGCGGCGCAGGTGGTATGCAGGGTGGACATTACAAGGTGCCCCGTTTCAGCCGCGGTAACGGCGGCGTTGATGGTTTCGAAGTCACGCATCTCTCCTACGAGGATAACGTCGGGGTCTTCACGCAGAGCGGCGCGAAGCGACATTGCAAACGATTCGACGTCGTCGCCTATTTCACGCTGGTTTACCATACACCGTTTATGCTCATGGATATACTCAATCGGGTCTTCGACAGTTATAATATGCGAGGATTTAGTAATATTTACATAGTCAATCATAGCCGCAAGGGTGGTCGATTTACCCGAACCGGTAGGTCCCGTGACGAGAATGAGCCCCCTCGGTCTCATGGCGAACTCACCGAGAATCGGAGCGAGGTCAAGGTCTTCAAGGGTAGGTATGTCATTTCTGAGCAGACGGATTGAAATAGCCGTATTTCCCCTTTGGTGATAAACGTTTACCCTGTGCCTGTAACCCCGGCGCGTCACATATGAAAAGTCGGTATCAACCTTATTTTTAATATTTTCAATATTGCGTCCGGTCGTCATCTGCTCTACAATCTTCATGATTGCACCCTCCGACATTTCGGGGTATGAGCTCAGCTTTCGCAATGAACCGTGAAGACGCACTATCGGAGAGATTTTTGTAGTAAAATGAACGTCGGAACAACCGAGTACCCTTGCCTCATCGAGAATTTTATCAATGCTGATAACAACTTTTTCCGCAGGTCTTCTTTCTGTATCCATTATTACAGGTTCCTTTCTTGTTTGATTTAGACAGCGTAAGTAACGCGTACAAGCTCATCAATAGTCGTATTTCCCTCCAGAACAAGCTCGGAGACATTGTCGCGGAGGAGCTTCGTACCCTGGGAACGCGCAAGCGAGGATATCTGGTCAATTGTACCGTTATTGGCAATCACCGCGCTCATTTCGGGAGTGCAGAGCAGAATTTCATGTATTGCGGTTCTGCCCGTATATCCTGTATTATTGCATTTTGAACAGCCGCAGGCGTCGTATACCGTTACGGACTGCTCTATGCTCATAAGCCTGTTTTCCTCTTCGGTGCTGATACGGGGAGTCTTGCACTCATGGCATATTTTTTTAACAAGCCTCTGGGCGACTATACCTATAAGGGAGGTGGCAACCATATAAGCGGGAACCCCCATGTCAACAAGACGCGTTACGGTGGAGGGGGCGTCGTTCGTATGAAGCGTTGAAAGCACCATATGTCCGGTAATGGCTGCGCGTATTGCAATCTCGGCGGTTTCCTGGTCGCGCATTTCGCCTATCATAACAATATCGGGGTCCTGACGGAGAATCGACCTCAGAGCCGCGGAAAATGTCATCCCGGCTTTTACGTTAACCTGACACTGGTTAATTCCCTCAACATTCTTTTCGACAGGGTCTTCAACCGTTACGACATTAACGTGCGGTTTAGCAAGCTCTCCCAAGGCAGCGTAAAGAGTGGTGGTTTTACCCGAACCGGTCGGTCCGGTAACCAGCATAACCCCCTGGGGAACCTTTATCATTGCGTTGAATTTCACATAGTTATATGCCGACATTCCAAGGTCGGTAATTTTACGCAAACCTACGTCACCTGTCGAAAGGATACGTATAACCACCTTTTCACCGTTTACGGTCGGCAGGTTGGATACGCGGACGTCAAGCACAGAACCGTCTACCGTTTGCGAGAAACGACCGTCCTGCGGAATACGTTTTTCGGCGATATTCATGCCGCTGATTATTTTCAAGCGGGTGACGAGGGAATTATGAACGACATTGGTAATATTCATAAGCTCGATTAAATCGCCGTTCACACGAATCCGGATACGCGTGAAGGTCTTGAACGGCTCGATGTGTATATCCGTCGCTCCTGCCCGATGTGAGTTTTCAACAATCGTCGTAGCAAGCTTTACAATCGGGGCGTTGTCGATTCTTTCCGCGGATTCGGCGTCTATGGCTTCAATGTCGATAGAGTCGACAAACTGGTTTTCAACGCTGTCGAGGATTGAAGAGGTATTCTGCATCGAATAATATTTGCCGATTGCCTTTGTGATTGCGGATTTGGTTGAAAGGACGGGAACAACGTCCATACCGGTGGTAACTTTAATATCCTCGAAAATATAGAAGTTTACAGGGTCGTGCGAAGCGACCGTAAGGCGCTTGCCCGTGATTTTCACGGCAATAATCGTATGTTTTTTCGCAAGCGTTTCGGGAATTTTCTTAACGGCGTCTATATCAAAGATAAAATCGGGATTAGTCAGGTCTATAAAAGGAACGCTGAGCTTTCTGGCAAGAACCTCCCCGAACTGGGTATCGGTAACATATCCGAGCTCTATAACATAATCCCCGAAATATTTCCCCGTTATGTTCTCTTCTTTTTTAACATCAAGGACGTGCTGAAGCTGTTCTTCTGTAATAATACCTTCATTTACCATATATTGTCCTATAGGAATATTTTTCATCTGCAAAAAGCCCCATTTCTTAATGTTATTAGTATTAATCCCAAGCGGGTTATCAGCTTTTCCCGCTTGCAATTTACAGCCGGATATGTTAATATATGAATATCGGTATGTTATACTGTGAGTTTATTAGTCTCGGCGTAACAAGCTTTGTCATCACAGCTTGTCAGTATTATTTATAAGGAGATGTTAATAATGTCATTTGAAGCCATTATGGGGATAGGAGTCTATATTATCGCTTTTTTATTCGGAATAACAATCGGAAGCTTTCTGAACGTATGTATTTACAGGCTGCCTAAGGGGGAGTCGCTTGTAAAACGGAATTCCCACTGTATGTCCTGCGGCGCTGAAATAAAGAGGTATGATTTAATCCCCCTGTTCAGCTGGCTCGCGTTAAGGGGTAAATGCAGGTCGTGCGGGGAAAAAATCTCGCCGCGGTATATGCTTGTCGAGGGACTGAGCGGAATCCTGTTCATGCTTACATATATTCAGCATGATTTCATATTTGACGGAATAGTTTATCCGGCGTTGTTATGTATTTTTATAGCGGGATTAATCGTAATCGGGTTTGAGGATTTCGACACCCGGGAAATGTCGGTATCGGTGCTGGTATTCCTGACAGGAACGGCAGTCGCAACGCGAATCCTGGCGTATTTTCTCCCCAAAGTCATCCGGGCGTATGACGTCGTCCCGTTAAAGGAATGCTTAATCGGAATGGTAATCATAAGCGTGCCTTTCCTTATAATAGGGTTTATCATAACGCCTTTTGTCTACACGGTTTTCCTAAGCGAAGCCCATAAGTCGGCACGTAAAATCAAGGGGCGTATGAGAAAAACCGAAAGGAACACAAAAGAATATGCCCGTCTTGAAAAGGAGCTTTTAAAGCTTGAAACGCAGATAAAGGAACAGGGACCCGTTTACGGCTTCGGGATGGGCGACATAATCCTTATGGCGGCAGGCGGGCTTATGCTGGGATATAAAGCGGCTCTGACTGCGGCGTTCACGGCGGTAATCACAGGCGCTCTATATGCGGTAATTGTGTTAATCAGGCAGAAAAAAGACAAAAAAGAAAGCCGTTCGTTCGCTTTCGGTCCGTTTCTTACGGTGGGGCTTGTTTTTTCGACCTTTTACGGCACGGAGCTTTATAACCTTTATGTAAATTCCCTGCTGCCTGAATAAAGAAGAATTAATACCAGCAATGAGGAGTGAGGAGTGATTTAATCACTCCTCAAGCCTTATTTGATGAATTTAATTACGGAGGGGTAACTGGTGAATCAGGCAGAGTAAATACTATATAGGTAATACTGCCGTCTGTTGTGCTTGTGCCTGTATATTTAGAAATATCATATACTCCTGTTTTTGTAGAATCAATTATATTTCTGAACACAACATTGCCGTCAGTAAAAACAAGTCTAAATCCAGAAGTGGCTTTGCTTTCAATATCGTCAGTATTAATACCGCTTTCCCGAGGAGTAGTGCCGTCCCTTATAATACTGGTAGCTTTTACGTTAAGAAAACCTTCTTCTAATAGCTTATCATCATCAGGTGTTTTGAGTGCTATTGAATAAGTATGCGGACCGTAATAAGCGGAGCCTAAAACTAAACGTTCTGGGGATGTGGTAATAGTATACTTATTTTTTGTTTTGTCTGTGGGGTCTATTAAATCAACTTTTGCTTTGACTTTATACCGTAAAACCCTTCCTTTATAAACACCACCTGTAATAATATATTCTGTTTTGCTATCAATTGCTATAACTTCAACATTATAAGTATAATCTTCAAGGACATCTGTTCTGTCTCTCATCAATTTATCAACTATATCAACTATTTTTGCCTCTTCATCACTTCCTGTAGTTTCATTGTCTATGAATACCCTATCCGCATATCTTACACTTTCGGTAATATACTGAACAATACCGTTCTGGGAGGTTCGCTGGGCTTCATAATAAGTCGAGTCGACAAAAACCTCTCTGATTGGTCTGAACATATTAAGGATTGACGACATAAGGACAACTAGGATTGCCATAACGATAATAAGCTCAATCAGGGTGAAGCCTTTTAATTTTTTATTTTGTTTAATCATAAATTACACCCCCTTTTAAGGATCCGGTTTTTCAAAATACTTATAATTGGCTCTCTCGGTACTGCCGTTCGATGAGCTAAAACTTTCTGGGATTACATTTTTGTTTTCATCAAGGCGTTTTAAAGCTCTGACACCGACATCATACTTGTGGTCAACAGGTAAATATTTACCGGGAGTGGTGTTGTCAGCATTGGGTACTCCAGGAGCTGCGGTTGCATTGTAATATTCATTAAACTTATAATCATCGGTTCTATAATTTACAGAAAGTCTTTTAAATATAACAGGTTCACCGGTGGTGTTATATTTAATTGTTTCCGTATCTACATCCCTTTGTTCTACTAAAGCCATCTGCGCGGCTAGACTTGTATTCATATAATGATTCTGACGGTTGATACTGCCTACTGAAGCATAAATCTGAGCCATAACAAGAGAAGCGACGGCAAGGACAGCCAAAGAAATCAAACATTCGACTAGTGTAAAACCTTTCAGCTTTTTCATCTTTAAAACCTTCCTTTCAGCAATGATTTTTTATAAAAGATAAAAATTAATCCGCTGTGTAATAATCCGAACCCCATGTAATTATCGGCACCCCTGCATTTTCCGCCGCTGCGTTTGGATTAAGATAAATAAGACCGGGGTTGTTGCCGGAGGAAAAATCACCGACAATAACATTTCCGACAATTGTAGAGTAACCAACAGTTTCAGGAACACTGCCTGGTGTTTTAGTATACTGAACCGTTTGATTTCCAGGGGTCACAATTGTTAATCCTCCTGTCGGAGCGTAAATATATCCTGCAATAAAGCTGTTTAAATCCATTATTAATTTAGAGCCTGTCGCACCGATTATTCTTACCTTCGGGGGTTTTGTTACTCCATTTTCAATAACTGCTGTATCTTCTTTTATTTCAGGAGTTACAATATTTAACTTTTGAAATGTATAATCTCCCGCTTCAGGAAGATAAATAGTTAATGAAGCGCCTTCTTGCAAAGTCCATTCACTTTGACCGTCACCGTAAGTTTTTCCTGGTTCTAATTGAACAGTAATATTCCCGTTGATACTCAGATTATATGATATACCCGGATCTCCCGCCTTTAAAATACCATCAGATGATAAAACTCCTCCGGTTGTTACTGCAGGTGTAGTGAAAACATCTAAAGTTTTAACTCCGCCTATTTCCTGGCCGTATTCATTTTCAGCACTTATAGCTCTATTTTGTATATTTGTTTGAGAATAATCCGGAGTCGTTCCATCTGTTTTATTAAGCAGGTCACCTGTTGTGGTGCTGAATGCTCCTTCTTCAAAAAATCTCAAAAACTTAGCACTTGCTGTTGGAACAGTAATATTATTTTTATCATTGTTAAGTTTAAACGGTAATGATATCCTTCTATAAATCTTTAACTCGCTGTTTTCGCCTATTCCTAAATCTGATTCTTTAAGATAAGCCGGTGTTAAATTAATGCTTTGACCGGTAGGAAGTTCAGTTAAAGTACCATTTGAAAATGAAACAAGTCCTTCATTATTCAATTCAGCCATATTAGAATATGATTTCGTAATAAAAGCATATTCTGGCCACCAAATTTCACCGCTTATTTCAATAGTACCATTCGGATTAGAAATAATAGAGTTATTTGATAAATTAACATCTATGGAAACTAATTCACCTGTCCAAACGTTATCGACTACTTCTGCCTGCATATTAACTGCATTTGCACTAAAAGCAAGATTATTTGTATAAACTTTTCCGCTTACTACTTGATTATCACTTTTTATTGTATAATTATTACATAAAATATCGCCATTGACATTAATTCCATTAGAATTAACAGGCTCTATAGTGTCCGCAATAAGCGATATCGGAAAATAATCATCAGTGTCTCCGCCTGCAGGTACATAGCCAATTTTACCTTGTTCTAAACTTAAAGTTTTTTCTGCATATATAAATGTTCCCTTTGCTTTCGAATAAAATGTATTGCCGCCGCTTGGAAGAGTTAAATTTCCTTTTGTATAAATAAAATCATTCTCATCGGTAAGGGTATACTGCGTATTATCAGTATTCCAGCCTACATTTCCGGTTGAAAAAAACGAACCCGAACCATTTGAGTTATTACCGCTTCCTGCAATAACAGGAGTTAGATTGTAAACATCACCTAATATAGCGGTGCCGCCCGCACTTCCGGCTGAAGTTCCGTCGCCGCCGTTATAACCTCCCGTAGTAGTAACTGTATCATCAGAATCGGCGGCAGGAGGCGGGTCAACCGGTGAGCAAACTACGGAAGCTGTACCCTCAACTCCGAGTAAAGTAACGGTTGAGGTGATTTGAAGTTCTAATTTTTCAACCTTATCCCAGCTTTTACCGTTTGGCGCGTCATGTCCCGGTGAGTAAACCCTGTCGAGAACCTCGACTTTAATTAAAGCTTTACCCGGGTCGTTAACACCATCATCAGGGTCACTGTCATCAGCCATTCTGCCGTATTCATTTCCGCTGTCTGCCGTAGCAGGCAAAGCTAATTCATAAATTAAATATTCAATTCCAGCTGTAGTACCGTCTTCTCTTGTATAAGTAACAACCCTGAAATCATTTTTGTCTGAAAAATTAGCGTTATAATCAGATGCGCCGGCATCTGGGCTACCGGAATTTTTAACTGCTACGGTGAATAGTTCCTCTTCTATAACACGACCTTTTGAATTTTTTACTTCAGTGAAAGGAGATTCGCCAGACGCCGGAGTTTTATAACCTGATTCTTCTTCATCATAAAGCTTGCCTGTTGCTGATTTATAAATTTTTGCCCATTTATCTGCTGTTCCGTTACCGTCGGAATCAACATAACGTTTAGCAGTTATGCTTGTTACTTTTCCGGCTGTCTGGTCATCGTCAGCTAAAAGCACTTCCAAAAACATATCCAAAGCCGAGCGCGCGGAATAATAAGCCTGGTTTTCCTCAAACTTGAGGTATGCACGCTGGTTCGCCGACGAAACAACCGTCAAGGTCGCCATCAGCATTATAATAAGCACAAACATAACGGTAATAACCATTATAAGGACGGCGCCCTTCAATGTTTTCCCCGTTTGTTTTTTTACTGTCATACCAAAACACCCTTTCTGAATATTAAACGAAAATCTTCTTATTAAAATAAATCAAACAGAATACTCTATATATATGTCATTTTGCTCATAAACTATTATATTCATTTATGAACAAAATGATAAATACATTTAAAATAATTTTCTATGCGGAGGACGCCCGTTGAATGCCCGCCCTCCGCAGAAATTTATTTTATTCCTCAAACGTTACAATTTCCGGGATGGGTATGTCGTGGATTTCCTGAAGCGCTTCGGCGTCCTCGTCAACCAGCTCGGTATTAAGCGGAACAATCGAATAAACCGTTATGTTAATGGAGTTTTCGGACTGACCCGCTTCGTCTAACTGCGTTTCATTCGTGTCGCTTACGGCTGAATAAACGATAATTGATTTTTCATCCTCGGCAAGCTCGTCAATACAGCCCATCAGCGCAGCTGAACCGGCGGAAGCCATGAACGAAACCGTTACCGTGGTAACTCCGATTCTTACGGTGGGAGCTTCGGGAGTTTCGATATCGCTCCATCTGTCATAAACAGCCTGCGGAAGCTCGGTATAAATATCGGCGTCCATTTTCATCTGATATGCCAGCGCATGGGATACGCCGACGGTATATTTTGATATATCCCCGGCATATGCATAAGTGGTATTAATGCTCCGGATTTCTATATCCTGACCCCTGAGCTTTTCGGTTATCAGCTGCTCAAACTCATAGGGCTGAGCCTCGACATAAAAATTCTCCTGTATTACGTCAATATCATCGGCAGTCTGCGTAAGGGTTCCCACAAGCTCCCCAAGGGTATTCACCTTATCATGCACTCGCTGCTGCTCCGCCTGTTTATCAGAAAGAGTGCTTCTTTCGGTCTCCAGATTTGCAATCATAGGCCTTACTATGAATACAAACCCGAGAATCAGCACAATGATGCATATTACAATAATTATGATTACCTTGTCTCTGTAGGATAATTTCATACTCATAATTATTCAGCCTCCCCGCTTGTTTCTTCCGCCGGTTCTTCAATAACCTTTTCCCTTATGTCAAAACTTACGATAAATTCGAAGCGCTCGTTTAAAAATTCGTCCGCTTCAACATAATTAAAACCGGTATAAGTAACGTTGTCGTATAAATCCTCTTCAATAAGAGCCTTAACGGCATTGGCCGGGTCGTCATACGAATCGGCTATGACAGTAATACTTACATAACCGTCATAATAGCTGAAAACGGTCACATCGCAGTTGTTTCTCCTGAACTGTTCATTAACATCCCTTGCAATCTGGGATGTCAGCTTGTGGTGAGTTTTAAAGTTCGAATCGGAAAGCTTTAAGGCGTCCCCGTATTTGTTAAGGTCGGAAATCTGGGCTTCAACCCGGTCGACAGCCGCCATTTTTTCCGCTATAACGGGATTGTCGAGAACCTCCTGTATTAATGCCGTATCAGCCTTTACCTGATTTATGGTCAGGTTGAAATATGCCCATACCGCGCCGATTACGGCGCCCGAAATCAGCAAAGCCGCAAGACAGGCTATTCCGAAAGACGCGCCCGCGTTTGAACGCCCGATTGTAGCGTCAATTTCAAGAAGGTTAATTCTTTCGGATTCCTTATTGCTCTTGAACATGGCGCCGATTGCGTTGGCATAAGCCTGAAACTCGAAGTTTTCATAACCGCCTATGCTGTTGGGAACACCGAGAAGGCTTGTGGCAATATCCATTTGTTCGAGTGCGTTAGTAAGCCTTATGTATTCGGAGGTGTCTCCGTAGAAAACAACGTTCTGAATAGGATTGTCGCCGTTGCGCGACCTCTGGAACTGGAACATCCTGAAAATATTTTCATTTACCGCCTCGTAGATGTAATCCTCTGAATTATCGTAATCCTCGGGGTCGATGGAGGTAAAGCGCGAGAAAGTAAGCTGATTGTTCTCATAAAGGTTCAGACTGATGAAGTTAGCGTCTATCTGAACCAGCAGAAGCGGCATTTTAGCCTTTATTTTAGCGTCCGACAGAATAATCCTTGAAATAGTATTGCAGGATACGGCAACGGAACGCAGACCGATACCCAGCATTGAAAATACTTTTCTGAAGCAGTCGACGACCTCAAAGGGACAGGCTGTGGCAAGAACCTTCAGCGCCTGGACTCCCTCTTCCTCAACCTCTCCCGCAATCGTATAGGAAATGGAATAGTCGTCTGCAATTCCCATGGTATGCTGCATCTGATTCTGTACCATGGTCAGAAGCTGCATTCCCTTTGCCTTGGGGATATGCAGTTCCTTGAATATAACAAGATTTGACGAAATACTGATTACAGCCTCTTTATCAGCCATTCGTCTGGCTTTCAGCTCGTCGTTTATTATGGTCGCCAATTTCGGAATATCTTTTATATGACCGTTAACAATCAGACCTTCGTTTACTTCAATCGCCGAAGCGGCGGATACTTTAATCTTTCCTCTCGCTTCCGTGCCGCGTATAATCCGTATATGTCTGTCGGTAATATCAAATGAAAGCATATTCTCACCTCACAGTTTCATTTTTTGTATTTATTATCTTGCGATATTTCCCATTCCGTTGTAAAGGGCGGGTAGAATTCCGGCAATAACAAGAAGCACAGCCACACCCATTATAATAATCATTATGGGTTCAATCATTCCCACAAGACGCTGAATGGCTTCCTCCGCCTCTTCCTCATAAAACGCGGCGGTTTTTTCAAGAATCGTGTCAAGCGCGCCCGATTCCTCGCCGACATAAATAATCGACACAAAAATCGATTCGAAAATACCCGTGCGCTGGATTGAAGACGAAAGCGTCTCACCCTGCTTAACCTCGTCGACAACATTTATGAAAGCTTTTTCTATGAATGAATTGTTGAGGATTGCTGACGAGCGTTCAAGGGCTTCAACCATAGGGATACCCGATGAATAAAGCGATGAAAGGCATCTCGCGAAACGTCCCGTATAAATCTTCGTAATAAGCTTGCCGAAGCCCGGCCCCTTGCAGAGAAGCCGGTCGAACTTGAACCGGACCGTTTCTACCTTTAATAAATATGTAATAACCAGAACAATGGCTATGACCGTTCCGATATAAATATACCATCTTTGTATAAGACTGTCGGAAAACGCGAAAAGGAAGCCTGTAAGCCCTTTCATATCCTCTTCGGTGAGCAAATCCTTGAAGGTAGGCATGATGAAGGTAAACAGCGCAACAACAATACCCACGCAGAGCACGGCAAGAATAATAGGATACATCATGGCGCCTTTGATTTTGTTGTTCAGCTTGTTTTCCTTGTCATAATGGCTTTCAAGCCTTTGAATAATAACGTCAAGGCTTCCGGAGGATTCGCCCGCCTGAATCATGGACACCATGAATGACGGGAACGCGCCCTGCTGCATTTTAAGTGCTTCGGAAAAAGACTGCCCCTTCTGAACTTCCTCATAAATCTCCTGAAAAACCTGACGGGGAGCGGGTTTCGTCTGCTCCTTCGCAAGGATGTCAAGTGTCCTTACAAGAGTAAGCCCCGATGTCAGCATTGCGCTTAACTGACGGCAGTTGTAAGACAGTTCTTTTGTTTTGAACTTATGAAGCGTATTAGATTTTCTTGCGTTGGTTTCTTTGTATGAAGAACAGAAAAGACCCTTTTCGTTAATTTTATCAAGAAAATCATTAACGTTTTCGGCGGACATCCTGGCGTTTTTTATAGTGTTGCCCTGAACATCGGTTGCCGTGTAAACAAAAGTCTTCATAGACAGGTAAACACCTCCGGTATGAAATAATCAATAAACATACATAACGGGTATTGCCGGCTTTTTGTTATAAAGTTAGCAATAAATATATATGTATCCTCATACATTATAACATTTTATATAAAATTTAGCAATACGTTATTTTAAACAAATTGTTTCAAATTATTGTACACATATATCAAAAACAACTGAAATTAACTAGGGCGTGTTCGATAAT
>DBCY01000106.1:14283-15351 GCA_002293295.1 Ruminococcus sp. UBA946
GATTTTCGAACACGCCCTAAACTGCGCCAGTTTATACCATTGTCGTGAATATTCAGAACACCCGGAAACTGTGCAGTCTTAATTAATACATATTGAATAAAAGCCTTTGTGCGTTTTTATAAAAGATTAACTCCTTTTCGGTTTCCGTAAGCGGCAAACTCTCAATGAACTCAATTTCAAAACGCGGATTATGCCATGGGCAGTCCGAAGCAAAAAGTATTTTTTCAGCGCCGTGTTTTTTTATTATGCGGTATGCCTGTTCTTGCGGCAATGAACCTGATATTAAAGCTGTGTCCAGATAAACGTTTTTTCCTGCAAGGTGTTCTTCAACGCTGTCCCAGCATTCGCTCCCGCCGAGGTGAGCCATAATCAGCGTAAGCGACGGCACGCGTTCTATAATTTCAACGCCCATTTCCGGCGTGCAGTGGATTATATCCATAGAAACAGCGTCAAGTCCCGCATGGAGGATTACCGGGAGACCAAGACCGGCGCATTTTTCATACAAGGGGAACAATCTTTCCTCGCCGGCTGAAAAGTTCTGATAATCGGGATGAAGCTTAACTCCGTGCAGACCGAGAGATTTTATACGTTCAAGCTCAGCTTCCCAGTCTTCGGCTTCCGGATGTACAGTACCGAAACAGTAAAGTTTATCAGACTGGATTTTTGCCGCCCAGTTATTTATCGATTCCTGCTGATTGGGTTTGGTTGCAATAGGGAGAAGAACCCCCGCGTCAACGCCGCTTTTATCAAAAATCTCAAGCAGTTCCTTTACTGTCCCCCTTGTAATTGACGGTAACGGATTAGGAAAACCCGATTTAATTATAGTATCCTCAAGTTTTGCGACAGCCCGTTCCGCTATAGAATCGTCAAAAGCATGGGTATGGAAGTCAATAAACATTATTTTATTAATCCTTTCCGTATGGTATGAAACAGAAGTTTCAGCAAAATACGGGATTCACGTTAAGTTTATACAGCGTTTTCAATGCCATGTCAACAATTATACGGCTGCTTGTTTTATTATATAATGTCTTATAAAACAGTTTTCTAAGCAGACATTATCAAGAAGTA
>DBCY01000106.1:15399-21399 GCA_002293295.1 Ruminococcus sp. UBA946
TTGTTCAGTACGCATTATATACTATATCAGCTCTCTGTTTTCTTTATTCCCAGAATATCAAGGCTTGCCCTGTCAACCTCTGACGGACACGAAGACATCAGCTCGGAAGCGTTCTGAACCTTCGGGAAAGCCGTGACGTCGCGTAGGCTGTCGGCTCCGCAAATCACCATTGCAAGCCGGTCAAGCCCGATTCCCATACCGCCGTGGGGGGCGGCACCGTATTTATAGGCGTCAACCAGAAATCCGAATTTCGCTTCAATTTCTTCATCGGTAAGCCCAAGCGCTTTGAACATTTTTTCCTGAAGCTCATAATCGGTAATGCGAATGGAACCGCTTGAAAGCTCCGTACCGTTCAGGACAAGGTCCCAGGCCTTGGCAAAAACCTTTTCGGGAGCGGTTTCGAGGTATTCCAAGCATTCGTCCATAGGCGTTGTGAACGGATGATGCATGGCAACCCATTTTCCGCTTTCTTCGTCATGCTCAAAGAACGGAATTTCGGTGAGCCACAGGAAATTAAACCCGTCGGGAATAATATCAAGCTGCCTGGCGGTTTTATTGCGTAAAGCCCCCAGAACAGGGAGAGTGACGCTGTTTTTATCGGCGATAATCAATACGGCGTCGCCTTTTTCGGCGCCGACGGCATTCAGGATTGAAGCAAGCTCTCCCTGAGCCATAAACTTTCCGAATGAACACGAAGGTTCGTCGTCAACCCAGCGGATATAAGCAAGGCCTTTGGCGCCTATTCCGCGGACAAATTCGGTAAGCTTGTCGATTTCCTTACGGGTAAGGACGGACGCCGCGTTTTTAGCTGTAATTGCGCGGACAGACCCCCCTGCTTCTATTGCGGAAGTAAATACTGAAAAGCCGCAGTTTGAAACTAAAGCTGAAATATCCTTTATTTCCATTCCGAAACGGGTGTCGGGCTTATCGGAGCCGTAACTCTCCATAGCCTCCATATATTTCAGACGCGGGAACGGCATGGGTATATCAATTCCTAAAAGTTCATCAAAAAGGCGGTGTATATATCCCTCGTTCATGTTCATAATATCATTTTCGTCAACAAAGGACATTTCAAGGTCAATCTGAGTGAACTCCGGCTGGCGGTCGGCGCGTAAATCCTCGTCCCTGAAGCACCTTGCCAGCTGAATATACCTGTCAAATCCCGAAACCATAAGAAGCTGCTTGTAAATCTGGGGAGACTGGGGGAGGGCGTAAAAGCTTCCCTTATGGATTCTTGACGGAACCAAATAATCCCTTGCCCCCTCCGGGGTGGATTTCATCAGCATAGGCGTTTCAATTTCAATAAAACCGTTTTCATAGAAATAATCACGGGTAATCTTTGCGATTCTGCTTCTTGTCATTATATTATCCTGCAGGGTTTTTCTTCTGAGGTCAAGGTAACGGTATTTCAGACGCAGCTCTTCATTCGTATTTGTGCTGTCAACAATCTCAAACGGGGGGGTCTGGGCTTTTGCGAGAATACGCAAATCATCAACGGCAATCTCAATACTACCGGTCTTGATTTCGTTGTTTTTGCTTTCACGTTCGCGGACAACGCCCTTAGCCATAAGAACATATTCGGCGTGGCACTGCGACGCTTTTTCAAATACCTCACGTCCGGTGGCATCGTTAAACGCAAGCTGGACAATCCCCGTCCGGTCGCGCAAATCAATGAAAATAAGGTTCCCCAAATCCCTGACCTTCTGGACATATCCCCCGACGGTAACGGCGCTTCCGGTACCTTCAACCTCGCCGCAGTAATGGGTGCGCTTCAATCCAAGCATATTATCAGCCATAATAAAACATCCTTTCAAATTTATACCATTCCATACAAGATTATACAATTATATTACTAAACTAATTCCGTTCCGGAAAACATCTCCGCAGTGACGTTATCTGATAAAGTTTTTACAAACCCGTCACTTAAATTTACATCCGTCTGTTCGCCCGTTCTCATGTTTTTAAGCTTTGCCGTACCCGTTTCAAGCTCGTTATCGCCTAAAACAAGGGTAAAAACGGCTCCGATTTTATCGGCATATTTCATCTGGGATTTTAACCCCCTGCCGGTAAGGTCGGTTTCGGCATAATACCCCTCAGCCCTTACAAGCTTTAAAAGCTCCGCCGCTTTCATTGCGGCATTTTCTCCCATCGCAGCTATATAAAGACTGCAGGGTATATTTTCCATAAACCTGCAGCCCTGTTTTTCAGCCACAAGTATAAGCCTTTCAAGCCCCATCCCGAAGCCTAAAGCCGGAGTGCTTTTACCGCCTATTTCCTCTATAAGGTTATTATATCTTCCCCCTGCGCAGACAGTGCCCTGCGAGCCGATTTCTTCGGTAATGAACTCAAAAACCGTCTTTGTGTAATAATCAAGCCCCCTGACGATTTTAGGGTCTGTCTCATATGGTATATCCAGCAAATCAAGATATTTTTTGAAGCTTTCAAAATGCGTATTGCAGTCTTCACAAAGATAATCAAGGATTAAGGGAGCATTTTCCGTGTTTTTCCTGCAAACGGGAGACTTGCAGTCAAGAAGCCTCATAGGGTTTTTTTCAAGCCTTTCAAGGCAGGTCTCGCAAATAATGTCCCTATACTGAGTAAAATAATCCTTCAGCGCGGTATTATAGCGTTCCCTGCAGCAGGGGCATCCTATTGAATTGATATGAAGTTTTAGCTTTTTTATTCCTATTCTTTCCAGCACGCTGTATGCAAGGCTGATTATTTCGGCGTCAGCCATCGGAGAATCGGAGCCGACCATCTCGCAGCCGAACTGATGGTGCTCCCTGAACCTCCCTGCCTGAGGCTTTTCATACCGGAAGCAGGAAGTCAGGTAATAAACCTTCAGGGGCATAGCCTCGTTGAGAAGTCCGTTTTCAATAACCGCCCTCATCGTTCCGGCTGTACCCTCCGGCCTTAAGGTTATTGAACGGTTCCCCTTATCCATAAACGTATACATTTCCTTCTGCACGACATCGGTGGTTTCGCCTACGGAACGCAAAAAAAGCTCCGTATGCTCAAAAGTAGGGAAACGTATTTCCTTAAACCCGAAGGTTTTTGCGACGTCGGCTGCAAGCTTTTCGACCGTTTGCCATTTATTGCTTTGCGATGGGGTCACATCGCCCGTCCCCTTGGGTTTCTGAGTAATAAGCGCCAAATCTATCAATCCTTCCCAATATTAATTAACAATTAAAAATTAACAATTAACAATGGCGGTATACCGCCTGCGGCGGTATGATTTTAATTTATAATTCGCAACTTTTAGTTGTTATGAGGTACTACTAGCAACTATTTTCTAATCACTAATAGCAAATCCCCTATGCAAAAACAGCATAAGGGACGATATAAACCGCGGTGCCACCCAAATTCGATAAATATATACATGAAACATATTTATCCTTAATTCATCCTTAACGCGGAAAACGCCCGTACTTTTTATCATTTAAATTCCGTACGGAAGCTCATAGGTGTCCTTCGCAGTATGCGGCGCAAAGCGGTTTCACCATACCCGCCCTCTCTGGAATACACCGTATAAAGCTACTCTCCTAATCAATGCCTTTTACTATATTATAAAGCTTAGTACATCTTCTTTATATTTGTCAGTTAATCGGATTTACAATATTACGCCAGTCAAGGTCGCCCCTGTCAAGAGCATGTATAAGCGCCTCGGCTGTGGCTATATTGGTAGCGACAGGGATGTTATGGACATCGCAGAGCCGCAGAAGATTCATTTCATTGGGTTCATGGGGCTTCGGAGACAAAGGGTCCCTGAAAAAAAGAAGCAGGTCAATCTCATTACAGGAAATTCTGGCGCTTATTTGCTGGTCGCCGCCCTGCATACCGCTCAGGTAACGCTGAATGGTGAGACCGGTCGCCTGGGAAATCTGTTTGCCCGTCGTACCGGTGGCGCATAAATTATTCCGTGATAAAATGCCGCAGTAAGCAATGCAGAACTGAACCATCAGTTCTTTTTTTGAATCATGGGCTATCAATGCAATATTCAATGGAATCATCCCTTTCTGATACTTAATTTGTTATTTAATTATAAATATTACTGAATTAGAACCTTGAAGCTTAAAGGAATATCCTCTCCCTTCAGTCTCTTCGAAATAGCGTCAAACGCTCTGAACGCATTTGAAGACGAAGGCAGGGGAATCCCCTTGCTGGTCGAAATAACAACGGCGTTATCCTTCGGGATTACTCCGATAAGCTGAACCCCTACCGTGTCTATAATTTCATCCAGGTCGCCGATTAATTCCTCCTTGAATATATCGGGGTCGACCTTATTTATTATAAGCCTTTGCTTTTTATTGCCGCGCTTATAGAATTCATCGGACATAAGCCTTGCGTCGCGCACGCAAACCGGGTCGGGGGTCGTATTGATTAAAATCAAGTCTGACTGCTCGACGACGTCGAAAACGCTTTCGTTAGTTCCGGCGGAGGTATCGATAATTATAAACTCATAATATTTTCTCATCTCGTTACAGATGCTTGAGATGGTATCGGCGTAAACCTTTGCAAACGGGTCCTTGGGAGCGCAGACAATACTCAGGTTATTCGCAAGCTTAACCTGGGTGGTGGCTTTATAGATATCGCATTCACCGCTAAGAACGGAACCTAAGTCATATTTTACATCATCCTTTACGCCGAGCATTATATCAAGGCATCTCAGACCGAAATCAAGCTCGATTATAAGGGTTCTGTGACCTTGTTTTGCAAGAGCGAATCCCAGTTCGGCACAAATCGATGATTTGCCGGTTCCGCCTTTACCTGAAGTAATCGCGATTATTTTTGACATAAGTATGACCATCCTTTCAAAAATCAGAAATAAATCACCTTTTTATATTGTACCATAAAATACATAAAAGTCAAAGAGTTTTTACCTATTCTGCACATCTTTGTGATATTGCAGTTTTTTGATTCAGTTTTTTTGTATATTATGCACATTGAATTTATATATTACACTTTGTATAATTACGCATTATATATAATAAATTAATATCATACCGTCAGCCATAATTGGGCAAAAGGCAATTCAAACCCGGGGTTTGATAATTGGGCGGAATACTTGAGTACGGGATTGACAAACGGCGGCAATGGTAGTATAATTAAAGCAGGAAGTGGTAGAGTGTCGAAACCGACTATTGATAAGCCTATAGGAATGCCTATAGAACAGCGGCATACCGGTAAAGGCAATCCTAATGCCATACTGCATTATGACAGACCCCTTAACAAACGTCAGCAAGAACTTATTGATGTTTTATCCGAATATGACAGCAGGGCAACGGTAAGGAAAAACAATGTCAGCATGAGCGATTTATCGGCTTTAACTGCCATGACAGGCGATGAGTTCGCTATGTTTACAAAAGGCAAGGAACGTTTAATTATTCGCGGAAATGCGTATAAGGTTAATATTACTATTGATGACGCCCGTTTACTTGCTAAAGAAGGTTATAAATGGAGCGGACATACTCATCCGGGAACGGACTGGAATTCTTTAATTTCATCTAAAGGTGACAAAGAAATATTAAAATGCTTTGAACAGAGTCAGAGTGTTGTACATAATTCTAAAGGTCAGTTTTTGAGATTTGGAAAGGATTGATATAAATGAAACCATCATTAGAACAAAATACAATGGAAAAAGCATTGCAAAAATCAATGGCTTTAGAAATTGTTAAAAAGTATTGCAGTGAGAATAATTTATCATTTAAAAAACTGCTGTCACAAAGGTTTGAGTTAGTTTATGGTACTGCTGTATTTGCTCAGGAAAGTAATGTAAAGCCTATGGGACTTACCAATGATAAAGAAACAATGCCAAAGCCTACCCTGATTTTAACAAGTAAGGACAATAATATTGTTATTGAGCAAACAGAATACACAAAACAGTATCTTTCGGAATAGCGAGTTCTAAGTCGGCTAATAATATTTAAAAATAAGCATTTTGCTGTTAAAAAGCAAGTGCTTTTATTTTGTCATTTTGTAGGAGAAATGTTATGGAAAGCA
>DBCY01000209.1 GCA_002293295.1 Ruminococcus sp. UBA946
TTTTAGATGTTACGAGGCACTAGGGCGTGTTACCACTACCCATACCACGTGTCTTCTGGCTGGATTTTCATCAGCCGTTATTAATTTTTCTAAGCGAATCTTTGATTCGCTTTCAATACAGGCAAGTATTACTGTGAAAATTTATCTAGCCTTACAAAAATTCCGCTCAGAATCCACGCCGCACGTTTAGTGTCAACACGCCCTAAAAATTAAAATAAATAAACGGGTTATAAGAACCCTTTACAATATAGGAAAATGTAATCAGAACAAGGGCTGTCATCATAACTGGATATAAAACCTGAGCAGCCTTGTTTTCCCTGAGTTTATTACCGATAATTTTCGCTGCGGGGAACGAAAACAGCAGGGCAAAAAGCAGAAAGCTCCAGCTTTCGTTAAACCAGAAGCCGGCAATATCGCTGTAAAACCCGTCCGCTTTTATTCCGAACATATTACCCATATATTTAAATGCTTCCGGGATGCTTTCCGCTCTGAACAGCACCCACCCCATAACAACAAAGAACAATGTATACAAGCGCTTTATAATCACTAAAGCATTTCTGCCGCGGACTTTATCGGAACCGGCTGCCGGGGGTTCCTCTCTCCTGAAAATTTTCTCCGCGGTTATCAGCGCAAAATACATCAGACCCCATAATAAAAAAGTAAAATTTGCACCGTGCCATACCCCGGTTAAAAACCATACGGCAAACAGGTTGAAGACAAGCCTTGATTTTATCTTTACCCTGCTTCCTCCCAAAGGGAAATATACATAATCCCTGAACCATGTTCCGAGTGAAATATGCCATCTGCGCCAGAATTCGCTTATGGATTTTGATATGTACGGATAATTGAAATTCTCGAGGAAATTAAACCCGAACATCTTTCCCAGTCCGATAGCCATATCGGAATAGCCTGAAAAATCATAAAAAATCTGGAATGTATATGCCAGCGCTCCCAGCCATGCGAACGCAACAGAGCGTTCCTGCGCCGCAAAAGCCGCGTCCGCCGCGCTTGCAAGGTTGTTGGCAAGAATAACTTTTTTGGCAAGACCGGTAATAAAGCGGCAGGCGCCGTCGCAGAAACCGTCAAAGGTTTCTTTTCTGTTGTTGATTTGCCCTGAAACCGTTTCATAACGTACGATAGGACCGGCTATAAGCTGCGGGAAAAACGATATGTACAAAGAAACATTCAGCGGATTTTTCTGTACCTCTCCGTTTTTTCTGTATACGTCGAAAACATAGGACATGGCCTGAAAGGTAAAGAAAGATATTCCTATCGGTAGGCTGAATACCGGAGTATCTATACTTCCGTTCAGAATTTTTCCCATGTTCAGAACGGTAAAGGTCAGAGGCTCCAGATACTTGAATATGAAAAATACCGATAAATTCATCACAACGGCAAGGGTCAGTATAAATTTATGCCTGTGCCGCTGTTTTTCAATCCACAGGGCAAAAGCCCAGTTTGCAATTATCGAACCGAACATCACCATTACGAACAGGGGTTCGCCCCAGGCATAAAAAAACAGACTGCACACCGTTAAAAAAATATTCTGTAATTTTCTGTTTCTACGCGGTATTAAGTAATATACAAATATACAAAACGGTAAAAACGCAAATATAAACACCGAGGTTGAAAAAAGCATAAGAACCTTCTTATTTTTTATTTAATTCTCTTAAGCCGTTTAATCAATTACCTGCTTTCCTGAATATTCTTTTCATCATGCCGATAAAAAAACTATCCTTGGTTAAATACAGATAAACTGCACTGACCGCAAGATAAAAAGCCGCGCCTGAGCATATTTGTATCAGCAAAGGAATAACGCCGTAGCCGGTTAGATTTCTCACTAGCTGAACCGTGAAATACATAGCAATTCCGTTAAATAAAAAGAAAAGGCTGTTTTTTATGTATGTGAGTACCGGAAGGGCTTTTTGGGAAATAATAATAACAATAACACACCTGGTTATTTCAGCGAAAATTGTTCCGATAACGGCGCCCATTGCCTGTAATTGCGGTATTAGAATCAGGTTAGAGACCACATTTACAACAGCTCCCGCCAGTGTTGAAACAGTATATGCCGTATCCTTTGAATTGGGAATTAAATACTGAGCGGTAATAACATTCTGAAACGCAAGGAACGGTATTATAATACATAATACGATAATAAGCTGACCGCAGTCCTTAAATTCAGAACCGAAAAACAATGGGGAAAAATCCTCGGCTATAGAAGCTATACCGAAGGTTAAGGCAAACGTAAGAAGCATTATATATTTCATTGATAAAAACGTCAGGCTTTTTTTTTGTTTTACCGTACCCGTAACATTAAGGTTTGACATACGCGGAATCATAACGGCGTTAAACGCGGTTATAAATCCTATAGGGATAAAAATAATTTTTTCCGAGTTTTCATAAAACCCAAGCTGAATCTTGTCCGTCATAACCCCAAGCATTATTTTATCCATAATATTATAAATGCTCATTGCGGCTATCGGAATAAAAAGTATAAGCATAGGTTTTACATATGCTTTCATTTCCTTCAGTGAGGGTTTTACAAAGGCTATAAAACGCCTCAGGAAAAACCATACCGATAACTGCGAAGCTAATGTTCCCAAAGCCCATATCAATATGTAGAGCCACAGGTCGTCTTTATCTTTTACAAAAATAAAAATAAAGCCCACCGTAAGTATTTTTACAGCCGCGTTTCTTATAACCGTTATCTTAAACTGTTCAAGACCCGTGAACAGCCAGGTTATATCAAATACAGACGATAAAACCAGAAACATCTGCATTGTGAACAAGAACCTGTATTCCCTGACAAAAAAAATTATATATATGGCATAAGCAATAATAATTAATGCCGAGATAATTAAGTGCAGGAAGAATAAATTGCTGAAGGTCTTGTTAAGCTGCTTTTTGTCGTCCCTGTCGGCGGCGACAGTGCGGCTGCCCAAATGATTTATACCAAGCATAGCAAACATAACGAAATATTTCGCAACTGAATCGGTATATGAATAAATACCTATATTCTCGGCTCCCAGAACCCGCGATATATAGGGGGCTAATATAAGCGGCAGGATAATCATCAGAAGCTGATATGCCGTTTGGTAGGCGTAGTTTTTTTTTATTGAGGGCATTTTATATTCCTAATTGGTTTTTTAAATTCTCATTCCAAATTTCCCAATTATCCTTATTAATTTTAATATTTGTTTCCCATTCATTATTTATCATGTTCTCAAGGTCAGATTTTATATCTTTTTCATAAACAATCGGTAAATTAGTGTCTTTTGAAATCTCAGTAGCACGATTATCTATAGCTATAATAATACTTCTTCTCATATGGTTTAACGCAAAAATACCGCCGTGCAGTCTAATTCCTACATAATCAACATCATTATTCTTAAGACAGTTTTCATAAGCAGATAATGACCTATCTAAAAATATTACTTTATCATTAAAATACTTCCTAACATATTTATAATCATTTTCTCCTTGTGGCCAAAAATAAATTTTTTCATAGTTTCTTTTGAGAATATCAAATAATAAAAAATCCCTTTCTTTTTTTCTGATAAAATGAGATACTGTTGTTACTACCTGTTTAGCTTTTTTACATGGAATACTGTTGCACTTTTCCTGCAATGAATACATTGACATGCAACCAGTATTAATTACATTTTCTATACCTATTTCATTAAGTTTTGCTTGTGTATATTCATCCCTTACTGAATGTAAATATTTATTAACTAATAATTTACTATAAAATAATTTTGAAAAAGGAGTTATTTCACCATATATCCCCATACCTGCTCCAAGTAAAATAAAATTAGGTATTCCAGATAATTTTATTTTAAATTTCCATTCTGAATAGTTTTCCATGGTAGGCGATAAAAAATTGGAACCACATACTATAACAGCTTTTGCATTCATTAAAGCTTCAAATTCAGATTTAGTTGGGATTTTATGAGTTGAAATTTCTTTGAATTTATATTCAGTAAAAGTATTACATAAAAATTTTTTACAAAAATAAACTATAATATCATCGCCAAGATTTGACGAGTTGATTGCAGTATTATATATGATAATTTCTTTGCTTTTAGTATTTGGGTATATTTTATTTGATAGCGATAATTTTTTTAGTTTTCTTAAACCTATGGTTGAATAATATAAACTTTGGAAATACTTTCTGAATATTAATTTAATAAATTGAGTAATCAGCATATGTGGCTCCTTTAATTATATTTAAATCTTAATTAATTCCAAAAAAACTGATAAGGAACTATTTCGCTCCAATTTGCAAATATAAAGCAAATTATAAAGTATGTTATAAATAATGTATAAATTAAAAACGTTAATACTTTTTTTATTTTTATTTTTTCTATACAGTTTAGTAATAATGGTACAATTATCAAAGATATAAAATCAAAATAAAAAACTAATCTTAATAAAAAAAATGTCCAGAT
>DBCY01000197.1 GCA_002293295.1 Ruminococcus sp. UBA946
TAATTGTTAATTGGTACTAGTATAAGTATCATATTCCCAGAACAGCGTTTAAAAGCTCATACCCGTCATGTCTTACCAGGCGGATTTTAGTATTAAGAGCCTTTTCAACATCAGAAACGGTATAGTCATCGAGAAAAAGTTCACTGTCCTTTTTTATTATATTGTCTGAAAGCAGAAGTTCGTCCCCCAGCGGTTTGTCCGACAGCTGAGCGATAATATCCTGCCCTGTCAGAAGTCCGGTGACCGTTATGGTATCCCCGAAAAAATCATTCACTACGGGATAAACACTACAATGTATATTATGCCATTTTTTACAAGGAATTTCAATAAGTCCGCGTATAAACTCATATGAAGCAGTACCTGCCGCAATGCTAATGTTCCGGTCCTTGCAGTTATCATTTATATTTTCCACGGCATCAATAAATTCATCAGACAGTGACCTTAACATACCGACGCCGTTTTCATACTGGCAGTAATCTTCATATTCATATCCTTTGGGAAACGGCTGTCCGGCAAGCAGATAAAACTCATCGGCGGCAAATACAACCCTTGATTCCCATTTTTTAAGAAATTCCGATTGATATTTACGGATAATGCGAAGAGTTTCACCGGCGGAAATCTTATTAAACCGTTCCAGTGGATAAAGACCCTCTCGGAATTTTGTAAGTCCTGCAGGAACGGCAGCAATACTCCGGATATTCGGCATATACCCACCAAGAGTATTCAAAGTGTTTTCAAGCTCTTTTCCGTCATTTATACCGGGACATAACACTATCTGGCAATTCATTTTTATACCGGCATCGCTTAACTGTTTAATGTATTCAAGCTTTTCCCCCGCCGAAGGGTTGTTCATCATCCTGCATCTCAGCTCAGGGTTTGTAGTATGCACCGAAATGTTAATACCAAGACGCATTTTTATGATTCTGTCAATATCGGATTGATTAAGATTAGTAAGGGTCACATAATTCCCCTGCAAAAATGAAAGCCTCGCGTCGTCGTCCTTAAAATACAAAGTTTCACGCATACCCGTAGGCAGCTGGTCAATGAAACAGAATATACATTTATTACGGCAGCTTTGTTTTTTATCCATCAGGAATGTATCAAACTCCATTCCCAAATCCTCATACTCGCTTTTTACAATATGAAAATCAAGCTTAACCCCGTTACGTAAAACAATAATATTAACATTTGTTTCAGCGGAATAAAACATATAATCAAGCACATCCGAAATTTCGCTGCCGTTTATGGAAAACAGCACATCATCCGGTTTAATGCCGCACTTACCGGCGGCAGATTTTTTTATTACGGATTTTATTAAAACAGCCATTTTAACAAACTCCTTTAAATTAGTAAAAAACCGGAGAGGGATTACTCCGACTCCGGCTTTTAAAGCAGCATATGGGAAAACCCCTCTGTAATTCCTTATAATACTGCTAATCTGAGCATAACAGAATAAATACAGGAACTGGCTTATGCTTCCTTCTTAATAACTTCAACACCCTTGTAAAACCCGCAATTCTTGCAGACTTTATGAGGAGCGGCAAGCTCTCCGCAGTTTGTGCATCTGGTTAATGCGGGGGCTTCAAGCTTCCAGACGGAAGAACGTCTCTTATCACGTCTTGATTTTGATGTTTTTCTCTTTGGTACTGCCATATCGGCACCTCCTTATCAGTTAACCTCTACAGTTACATTCCTTGTTATTTAAATCAGTTCCGCAGTGCGGACAAAGACCGGCGCAGTCATTCTTACACAGCATCTTTGAAGGAAATTGCAAAAGAACATCCGTAAAAACAATATCTTCAAGCTCAAGCTTGTCATCTTTGGTCACAATATACTCATCATTATCCGTATTAAGGGAGCGAACGAGGATATGCTCAAAACTATATTCAAACTCTCTGCTGAAAACGGCAAGACATCTGTCGCACACGGCATGCAGTATAAAACGCACGGAATAGTTTAGGTTTACGACGCCCGCACGGTTAAAAAGCACACCGTCAATATCTATAGGACGGGCAAAACTGTAACCTTTTATTTGTTTTGTTTTTTGAGTTCCGGCAGTACAGTTAAACTGAACCTTTTTATCAGTCACCTCATAAAGCGGTTTTATGTCTAAAAGCATAACTCACTCCAAACAACACAAAAAATTATATCATATTATGAAATATATGTCAATACCAAATAATAATTATTTTATTGAAAATTTTGATACGCTTTCAGGGAGGTCCTCGGCGTTGGCGGAAACAGTAAGAACAATTTCAACCTCGCCGCCCGAAAGCTTCTCAAGCTTTGCAAGCAAAGCGCCCAGTGCTTCATAGTCAGCGCCTCCGACTTTAAGGATTGCATCGACAAACACGTTTTTAATATCATAATTGCCGGCAAGCATACCCGCAACAAGTCCGTAAAATGACTCAAAGGAATAAATATTATAAAAATCAGTGTCAACAATCCTGACGCAGGTGCTTATATCGTATCTCAGCTTAGTGCCCTTATCAATACAAACCACATAACCGTCGGTTTCCTTAACAGCCTTGTTGATTAAATCAATTAAAATTTTTGTTTTACCCGTACCCTTAGTTCCTATAATGATTTTAACCATAATTTATTACCATCCTTTCCGGAAATTCTGTCCGTTAAAGACAAAATCCCTAGTTCAAAAAACAAAGTTTTTCAAACCTTTGACATTCTGTGCCTATAAAAGGCAGAATTATAGTTTACACCTTATTAAGGTGTAAACGAACACTATTAAAGCTTTGCTTCAAGTTCGGCTTTTTTATCCTCATACCCCGGTTTGCCGAGCAGTGCGAACATATTGTTCTTATAATCCTCAACTCCCGGCTGGTCAAAAGGATTGACCCCAAGCATGTATCCGCTTACGGCACAGACCTTTTCAAAGAAATATACCATGTAGCCGAAGCTTTTCTCGGATAAGTCCTCAAGCTCAAGAATAATATTCGGAACACCGCCCTGAGTATGAGCAATCACCGTTCCTTCGAGCGCCTTGCGGTTTACTACGGACATTTTCTGACCGGTAAGAAAATTAAGCCCGTCAAGGTTTGAGGGGTCATTTTCTAAATCAAAATCAGATTTAGGTTTTTTTATGTCAATTACAGTCTCAAACATTATCCTAGAACCCTGCTGTATAAACTGTCCCATTGAATGCAAATCGGTTGAAAAGGTAACCGACGCCGGGAAAATACCCTTATTCTGTTTACCCTCACTCTCTCCGAAAAGCTGTTTGAACCATTCCGACATCATTGTAAAGCAAGGGTCATAGGAAACCAGAAGCTCAATCAGTTTGCCTTTCGAATAAAGTATATTCCTGATTGCGGCATATTTATAGCAGTCATTGTTTTCGAAATCCGCATTAAGAGCGTTTTGAGCAAGCCTGGCGCCCTCCATTATTTTATCAATATCGCATCCGGCAACGGCAATAGGCAGAAGACCTACGGCAGTCAGGACTGAATACCTCCCGCCTACGTCGTCGGGAACGACGAAGGTTTCATATTCTTCTTTTCCGGCAAGTTCTTTAAGGGTTCCCCTTGCCTTATCGGTAGTGCAGAAAATTCTTTCCTTCGCTCCGTTTATACCGTATTTTTTGATAATAAGCTCACGGAATACCCTGAAAGCCAATGCGGGTTCGGTTGTTGTGCCGGATTTTGAAATAACATTGACGGAAAAATCCCTTCCCTCGCAAATTGATACAATTTCGTTCAGATATGTAGGGCTGATATTATTTCCCGCAAAATAAATATCGGGAGCGCCCTTTTTAAGACTATTGTAAAAAGGAGATTTAAGCAGTTCAATAGCTGCCCTTGCACCCAAATATGAACCGCCTATGCCGATAACAATAAGGACATCGCTGTTTCTTTGAATTCTGCCGGCGGCATTTTTTATACNNTATACGGGCAAATTCATCCTTATCGTAATTCTCAGGTAAATCAAGCCAGCCTAAAAATTCGTTTCCGGCTCCCTTGCGGCTCATCAGCAACTCAGCCGCTTCTTTTGTTTTTACCGACATTTCAGTCATTTCGTTTTCAGAAATAAAACCATTCAAAAATTTCGTATTCAATACAACAGACATCGAATTAATCCTCCAATTTGAATTCATAGATTAATATTACTATAAAACTTGTATTTTTGCAATGTTTTTTACAAACAATACTTTTTTTACAGAATATTTATTTACTTTTACTAAAAACTAGAAATAAATTTGATTAAAATGCCAAATGCTTTTTTTATGCTCATTTTTTCAACATCTTCATTAACTGTAATATTAACGCTGAAAATTAATTTTTCATTTCTGTAATACTGTATTTCTCCTATAATCTGTCCTGAATAAACAGGTGCATATATATAATCGGGAAGAATTACCTTGCTGATAACGGTATCAAATGTTCCGTTCGGTATTACGATATTGCTTATTTCATCTGTATGAACAGCCGCTTCCTTTAAAATACCGCCTTTTACCTTTATTATATCAGGAATGTCCTTGGGTCTGACGGGTTTAATTTTCTGGTATTGTGAAAAACCGCTGCTGAGAAGCTTCTTTGCCTCGCTGAAAGATAAATCCTTATCGTCACAGCCAAGAACAACGGCTATATATTCGTTATCGTCTCTTTTGGCTCCGCTTACAACCGAATATCCGCTGTTATCAGTATACCCAGCTTTAAAGCCGGTAATTCCCTCATATGCGCCTATAAGAGTGTTTGTATTGACAAGCTGAGTTTCCTCGCCCCTTAAATAATCCAGTCGGCATGTGAAATACTCCTCCAGAATTTTATACTCGGAAAGCTCCCGGGCGAGTATTGCCATGTCAACGGCGGTAGATACCTGACTTATGTCGTTATAATACCCGTTGCAGTTAGTAAAGGATGTGTCCTTCATGCCAAGCTCTTCAGCCCGTCTGTTCATAAGGGACACGAATTCATCATGCGTTCCCGATACCGCTTCGGCTAGTGAAACCGACGCGTCATTTGCGTTTCCTATTATGACACCCTTAAGCAAATCGGAAACAGTCATTTCCTCACCCGGCATAAGCCATATCTGTGCGCCCTGCATCGAGTTGGCAAATGACGATGTTTTTTTCATTTCGTTCAGGGAAATTTCACCGCTTTCAACGGCTTCGGCAGTCAGCAGAACGGTCATCAGCTTCGCCATCGTCCCTACAGGCACCTTTAAATCTCCGTTGACAGATTTTAAAAGTGTTCCCGTTTCCGTTTCAATCAGAACTTCACACAGTGTATTGCCTGTATTTTCATTGTTATCAGCAAATACGGGATATAAAAACAAACTGTAATATAAAAAAGTAAGCGGAAGTATAACACAAAGAATTTTTTTCAGCATAAAGCCCACCTCATAAT
>DBCY01000105.1 GCA_002293295.1 Ruminococcus sp. UBA946
GTTCACTCGCTAAAATACCCTGCTGATTCCTGTTTTTCTTCTTGACATTTCCGGAAAAACGGGTTATAATAAAATTGTAAAGAAGAATGTCTTAATTTTTTAAGGAGGTAACCAAATGCAGAATTTAAGTTATACCCCCGCTCCCGTTCGGGATATTGATATATCTGCGCCTGTTTTCCATTCTGTGCCGAAAAATGGTAGCTCCCCAAAAACCGATAGGTTACTTGCTGAAAAATGGCTTTTAGAAACCCTTGATAATTCAAGGAAAACCGCAGAAGAAAAAGGCTGGCTTACTCAGGAGGATGTCGAAAGGAAATTGGGTCATTGGGCTGAGGATTAAAATTTCTACGAATGAGTATGAAGATTTAGAAGATATTACTGTTTAAATATTCAATAAGGATGTGTTGTTGCTAACACATCTTTTTATTTTGTTTGAAAAATGACAGTATTCCCTGATAGTAGTTAGAGAATAGTAACTAGTACCAATTAACAATTAAAAATTAACAATGAACAATGTCGGTATACCGCCTGCGGCGGTATGATTTTAATTTACTATATTGCAACTTTTAGCTGTTATGAGGTACTAGTTATCAGGAACGGGGGGTGTTCATTATTCCTTAATCCTCACGCCTGATTCCTGTTGCTTACCAATCAGCTCCCGTAATTCCCTTGTAAACGCCGACGCTTCGCTTTCGGTTTTCGTTAGCGCAAATATGGTATCATCCCCCGAAACCGTACCGACAATCTCCGGGAAATCCATTTTGTCAAGCGTAGCGCAGGCAGCCTGAGCCATACCGCTTTGGCATTTTATTACAACCGTGTTCATCGCGTATAAGACATCATAAACTGAATCGCGGAAAATCGGCGGGCATTCCGTCTGTTTTTTAACAGGCTTAACGTATCTTAATATTCCGTCCGCCGACGGTTCCTTTTTCAGTTTCAGTTCCTTAATATCGCGCGAAAGCGTAGCCTGAGTAACGGCTATGTTTTCAGCTTCAAGACAGCCTTTAAGCATTTCCTGTGTGGTAATGTCATTATTCCATATGATTTCGATGATTTTATCCTGTCTTAGTTTTTTCATTGCATTACCTTTCATAAAACCTTATTCCTGTATCATTATTCCCGATTACTTAATGGCATTCATAAGCTTATTGTTTACGGCGTTGAAGAATGAATTTCCTTTTATATCAATAAGACGCAGGTATTTTTCCGATTTTGAAATAATAAGCCTGTCATCAACTGTCAGCGCAGAATTAGTCATGCCGTCAACGGAAAAATAAACCGAATCCTCCGCATAATGCTTAAGCTCAAGCACCCTGTCCGCCGAAAAAATCATGGTTCTTGAAAAAAGCGAGTGCGGACAAACCGGCGTAAACTGAATGCATTCGGTATGCGGCTCCAGAATAGGACCTCCAGCTGATAACGCATATGCCGTAGAACCTGTGGGAGTAGAAAATATAACCCCGTCTCCGCGCACAGAGCTGACAAGTACCCCGTCGGTATAAATATCGTAATCGGTAAGCTTAGAGTATGAACGCGATACCGCGATATCATTCAACGCATGGCTGGTTTCATAGCTGCCGTCAGGTTTTATATGCTTAATATCAATCATCATACGCTTTTCGATAGTATAATCATTGCTAATAAGCCTTGACAGATTATCGGTTTCATCAGATTCCATTGATGCCATAAAACCAAGGCGTCCCGTGTTAATCCCTAAAAGCGGAATATCATATTCCGACGAATATGAAGACGCCTTCAGAATTGTTCCGTCGCCGCCGATTGCAATCATAATACCGCAGTTCCTTATAATCTCCTCTGTATTGCCGTATATAACAAAAGGTTTTGATGAAAACTCATCCATATAGGTATCGGGTATAAATATATCGGCATTAAGCTCATTAAGCTTATCGCAGACACTCAAAGCAGTTTGCAAAGCATTTTTTTTCAGCAGGTTCGGGTATAATACAATTTTCATAAACATGACCATCATTTCCGGATTATTTGTCCCGAAAGGACAAACCCCTAAGTTAAACTTTATACGCCCTTCATCTTTTTATTACTTAGTAATTTAAATGCTTCCGATACTAAAAACTGAAGGGGGAAATTATTTACATCTGATTTTTTTCCGTTATTGTAAAGATATGCCAGATATTCAATATTTCCGTCTCCCCCCGATACAGGTGAAAAATAAACATCCAATACTTCCAAGCCGGTTTGCCCGCAGAAATTAATTATGCTTTGCAGCACGTTCAAATGAATTCCAGGGTCTTTTACAATCCCTTTTTTACCTATGCCTGACCTTCCAGCCTCAAACTGAGGTTTGATTAACACAACGGCTGTTTTTCCCCAAGGCAGAAGCTCCTTTATTTTGGGGATAATATGAGTCAGTGAAATAAACGACACATCTGCCGCGATAAAATCAATTCTGTTTTGCAGCATAACGCCGGATACATCTTTAATATTGGTTTTTTCCATATTAATAACACGTATGTCGGTTATAAGCGATTCATGAAGCTGGCTATGCCCTGCATCAACGGCATAAACAAGCTTCGCTCCCTTTTGAAGCATACAGTCGGTAAATCCGCCCGTCGAAGCTCCGATATCAATGCAGACTTTACTGTTCAAATCAATTTTGAATCTTCTGACAGCCGATTCAAGCTTAAGTCCTCCCCGGCTGACATATTTCAAACTGTCGCCTTTAAATTTAACCGAATCGCTGTCGGAAACCTCAAAAGACGGTTTGGTGCGTATAACCCCGTTTACGGTGACATTACCGCCCTTAACAGCTTCTTTTGCCAGTTCGCGGCTTTTTAAGATATTATTTTCGTTTAAATAAATGTCAAGTCTCACAATATCTCCTGCTTAATTTTAATTAAATCCGAAATTATATTTTTAATGGAATCGCTGTTAAGTTTATAATAAGCTAAGCTTTCCTGAACGGAAGCCTGCTTAACAAAACCGTCTATTGCATTAATTTTGAATTTTCCCTTATATCCGTTTAAAGCAAGCACTGAAAGCAGATACTCCCCTATTCCGCCCTGACGAAAGCATTCTTCAAATATTACAATTTTATTATATTTCATACATATAGAAATTATATCATTCTGTAAAGGAAATACCTTTACAAGCTTCAGAATATCAAATTCCACTGCTTTAGGGTCGTATGCTTCATAAACGTTATTTGCGACACGCCCGTAGCAGACCGCCAGCACTTCATTCCCTCTGCCGGAATATGAGTATGAATCAGTAATATCCGTATTTAAAACGGATGTGTTTTCGCTCCCTCTGGGATACCTGACGCATGAAATTTTACTGTCCTTATAAACGGCGGTTTCAAGGCAAAGCGACAGCTCCTTTGCCGTTGAAGGCGAATAAATACAGGTATTGGGGATTGTCCTAAGCATTGGTATATCATAAATTCCCTGATGGGTTTCACCGTCCTCGCCCACAATACCGGCTCTGTCAACTGCTAGAACAATATGCAGTCCGTCAATGGCGGCGTCATGGATAATCTGGTCATAAGCGCGCTGCAGAAAGCTTGAATAAACGGCAAGAACCGGTATTTTCCCGCTTTTGGCTAGTGCGGCTGAAAATGTAACGGCATGCTGTTCGGCAATACCCACATCATAAAAACGGTCGGGATAAGCCGATGCGAAATAATGAAGTCCCGTCGCGTATTTCATTGCAGCGGTTACGGCGCAGATTTCAGGATTCTCCGAAGCAAGCCCGGTTAGTTTCCTTCCGAAATACTCGGAATAACAATCAGCCGGTATGTTCAGCGGGTTATTTTTATCAAATCCGCCGGAAGGAACGGAATGGAAAGCGCCCGGGTTTCTTTCGGCAGGCTTAAAGCCTTTGCCCTTTACAGTGTTAACATGAATGAATACCGGCTTGCTGACCCGTTTTGCTATATTAAAAGCATCCTCAAGCTCATTAAGGTTATGGCCGTCAACGGGACCCAGATATAAAAACCCTAAATCTTCAAACATGGTTGTATGATATAAAAATGTCTTTAAAGCTGATTTTGAGGCTCCGAGTATATTTTTAAGCGGTTCGCCTATAACGGGGGTTTTATTTAGAACATTCTCTACGGTCTTCTTTGTATTCAGGTAAGTCTGGCTTCCCCTTACGGCAGTAAGGTATTTTGCCAAAGCCCCTACATTTTTTGAAATTGACATATCGTTGTGATTAAGTATGATAACAATATTATTATCGCTTTTTCCGGCATTGTTCAAGCCTTCGTAAGCCAGTCCCCCCGTCAGTGAACCGTCGCCGATCACAGCGACAGCTTTATGGATTTTGTCTCCGTTAAGCTTCATTGCTTCAGCCATACCCAGAGCCGCAGAAATTGATGTGCTGCTGTGTCCGCTTATAAAAGTATCATAAACCGATTCGGATGGTCTTATAAATCCTGAGATTCCGTCTTTTTTACGCAGGGCGGTAAAATCTTTAAATCTGCCTGTAAGAAGCTTGTGAGAATAGGACTGATGACCGACATCCCATATGATTTTATCGTCGGGAGCACAGAAAACTTTATGTAAAGCCACCGTCAGCTCCACTGCGCCTAAATTTGAAGAAAGATGCCCGCCGTTTTTCATTACCGTTTCAATAATTAAACGACGTATATCCCTGCATAAAACTCTGCATTGCTCAGCGGACATTTTTTTTAGATCCCCGGGAAGATTCAATGTGCCTAAGCTTATTTTTTTAAAACTCATTATAATTGAATCCATGTGATAAGCATGGAACCTCCTGTTTAATAATTTCGTAAAAAAGCATATAAATATTATAAACTCAAAGGTACAAGCATTGCGGTTATAATTCCCAAAAGGGCTCCGCCTAAAACTTCAAAAGGAGTATGTCCCAAATATTCCTTTAATTCTTTTCTTTTTTGGATTTTATGTGATTCGTCATGTGTAATAATCTCTTTAAACGCGAATATTTTATTCATTTTATTCAGTTCCTTTGCGTGCAGACCTGCCGCCCGCCTTACTCCCATCGCATCATACATTACAATCATAGCAAAAATAAACATAAGCGCAAATTCCGGCGAACCTTCCCCGCATTCCCTGCAAACCGCTATTGTTGCAGAACAAACCAGTGATGAATGAGAGCTTGGCATCCCCCCCGCTCCGATAAGACGTTCGGCATTGAATTTTTTTGTTTTTATATAATTCAACAGTGTTTTTATAATCTGAGCGCAGCACCAGGCTGTAATAGCCGTTGTCAGAACATAATTATATTCAAGCTTAATCATATTTCTCTATCCTTTTATTTATTTCGTTCAAGAAGCAGTTTTGTCAGCCATAATAAAAAATCAGTATCAGTAAAAACACTCAAAGCTTTAACAGCGTCATAGGTTAGTTTTTCAGCGGTTTCTTTTGATTTTTTTATACCGTTTAATGAAGCGTATGTAATTTTATTGCTTTTAAAGTCACTTCCGGGAGCCTTTCCCAGTATCTCTTCCGTTCCTGTTATATCAAGAATATCATCGATTATCTGAAATGCCAGACCTAAATTTTCAGCATACAGCACCGATGCCTGTATATATTTTTCATCGGCATCCGCTGAAATGCACCCCGTTTCACAAGCGGCTGCAATCAAAGCACCTGTTTTCATACCGTACATTTTTACCAGAAGTTCCTGAGAAACGGGTTTCCCCTCATTTTCTATATCGATTATCTGACCTCCAAGCATTCCGTCAATCCCGACTGCATTTGTGAGAGAAGTTAAGAGCCGGACTTTGGTTTCAGCTTTTAAATTACTGTCTTTTATAATAACATTATAAGCAAGGTTCTCAAGCGCGTCGCCTGCCAGTAAGGCAACCCCTTCGCCGTAAACTCTATGGCATGACAAACGCCCCCTCCTGTAATCGTCATTGTCCATACAGGGTAAATCGTCGTGGATTAATGAAAAGGTATGAAGCATTTCAACCGCGCAGGCAGCCGGAAGAGCATGTTTTATATTTCCTCCGCAAATTCTGCAGAATTCAAGCGCAAGAACAGGACGTATGCGTTTTCCGCCTGCTGAAAGCGAATACCACATTGCTTCAACAATACTTTTCTGTCCGTTTACGTTATTCATAACATAAGCTTTGTATTTATCCAGCTCAGAATTAATCAGATTAACATAATCATTTAACTGTATATGAAAGTTATTATTCATCATCAACAACCTTTACCGATAATTCAGCCTGCCTCAACTCCTCCCTGCAGCCGGAAAGGAGCCTGACACCCTCCTGATACAAGCTGAGCGAATCCTCAAGGCTGATATTATCATTTTCCAAGGACCTGATTATATCATCAATCCTTGCTGCCGACTGTTCAAATTTCATTTTTTACCATCCTTTTACTTTTTTTAGGGATACTTTATATTTTAGGAGGTTACCTGACAACAGCTGAAATCTCCCCGTCACTGAACCTTACGGTAATTATGTCATTGCTTGTTATTTCGGATGAGGATTTAACAAGCTTACCGTTATTATATACCACGGAATACCCCCTGCCAAGGATTTTTAACGGGCTTAATCCTTCCAGAACGGCAGTTTTCTCAGTAATCATAGCGTTATATATTAAAAGCTTACGCTTGAATACATTATTGAGCTGTTCCTCATTGCTTTTTAAATTCAATCTGACGGTGTTAATTCTGTTAAAGGGAAGCAGGGAATTGATTTGTTTTTCTTTAATGCCAAGTATGTGTTTGAATCTGTAAAGCCTTGATGCAAAAGCTGATTGCAATCTTTTTTCCGAAGAATGCAATAATTCCGTAATTGAATTAATATCAGGAACGGCAAGCTCCGCCGCGGCGGAAGGAGTAGGAGCGCGTAAGTCGGCTGTTAAATCTGAAACAGTATTGTCGGTTTCATGTCCGACGGCTGAAATTACCGGCGTACTGCATTTAAAAATTTCCCGTGCGACAGCTTCGCTGTTGAATGCCGCCAAATCTTCAAGGGAACCCCCTCCGCGGGTTAAAATAATCAAATTTTGTCCGGATTTATCGGCTTTACGCAAAGCATAACATACGGAATCCTCAGCTTTGCCCCCTTGTACCGTGCATGAAAACACAGTTACTTTCGCTATAGGATAACGTCTTGTTATAATATTAAGTATATCCTGTAACGCGGCGGCGTCCGGCGAGGTGACGATACCGATTTTATTAGGGTATGCAGGCAGTTGTTTTTTATGCTTTTCGTCAAATATCCCCTCGGACATCAGCTTTTCCTTAAGCTGTTCAACCTTTATATACAAAGCGCCGACGCCGTCAGGCTGAATATCGGTGACATATAGCTGATACAATCCGTCCCGTTCAAAAACCTGAACACTTGCAAAGCATATAACCGACATACCGTTTTCGGGTAAAAAACCAAGCCGGGCGGCAAAATTATTAAACATTATCGCTTTTATGCTTCCGTCCTTGTCTTTTAACGTAAAATAAAAGTGCCCTGTTTTAATATGGTTAGTGAAATTTGATATTTCTCCCCGGATGAAAATATTCTGAAGCCTTATGTCTTCTTTCAGCTTAAATGAAATATATCTGTTCAGCTGTGATACGGTTATAATACTACCCATTTTAATACTCCAATAGTTTTTTATGCTTAAGAGCCGCATATACGGCAGCCCCGGCGGCATTATCGCTTGAAAATTCCGGTTCGGCAAAATAAGCCCCGAATTCTTCTGATATTTTTCGTCTTATATAATTATTTGACATAACACCCCCGGCAAAAATAAACGGCAAATCCGTTCCGTAACGGAAAAGCACGCTCCTTGCCATTAATCTTATTGCACCGTATACATAGCTTATGCAGTAATTGGCAATGTCGCAGTGCTGTACTCCGTCTTCGAGCATTTTTTTACATAAGTTCTCTACCCCTGACAAACAGCAGTTCATACCCTTAAGCGCAGGCTTTATATCATATGTTTTATCACTGAAGGACGCTAATTCCTCAAGCTCTTTACCGCACGGGAATTTTAATCCCAGCATAATTCCGACTCGGTCAACGGCTTGTCCGGCTTTCAAGTCCAGCGAAGTTCCTATTTCCTCAACACTGATAATTTCATCTTCATCGGGAGTGCATAAAAGACAGTCGGTAGTTCCTCCGCTTACATGAAATGCAAGAAATTTATTATTCAGCATCGATAGCTTGTCCGCCGAATACAAAGCCGCCAGTATATGCCCGGTCTGGTGAGAGGTTTTATAAACATTAATGCCGGTAATTGCCGCCAGAGAAACGGCAAGGCTTTCCCCGCATAAAAAGCAGGGCATATATGAACCGTCAGTGTTACGCGGTTGAACTGATACTCCGATTGCGGAAATAACGCCGTTAAAATTATTAAACAGCTTATTCACTACAACAGGAAGCTGTTTTATATGCTGAAAAACGGCTTCGCTTTGCCTCAGCCCCAGCTGACCGTCCTTTACCGGAAGCAAAAGCTTTTCCTGAATAACTGTATTATCGTCAGAATTGAATACAGCGGCGGAAGTAGTATAATTACTGGTATCAAACCCCAAATAATAAGGCATTTTTTATTTATCACTTTCCATGTTTCTGACAAATTCGCCTAAAACGCCGTTAATAAACTGGACATCCGAATCAAAAGCAAACTTTTTTGAAAGGATAACAGCTTCATTTATAGCAACATTGGCGGGAACTTTATCGTCGTATATTATTTCATATAAAGCCAGCCGGAGTATAGCGATGCTGATTTTAGGAATTCTGCTTAACTGACGGGTTTCGCTGAATCTGGCAATTATTCCGTCAAACTCGTCGCTATTGGATGAAACATTCCTGAATATATTAACGGTATCGTCAGTCAGCTCAAAATTATCCGCCTCATAAGCTGTTTCAATTATCATATCCGCCGTATCGTCTGAAAATAATTTTTCAAATAACAAATAAAATGCCGCTTCCCTTATATCTCTTCTTTTCACAATTACAGTCCTTTCAGCAGGGTAAAATAGTATTTTAGTATAATGCGTAAACACAGAAAAGCAAGCCCTGACTTGCTTAATGCAAAGAGCCTGCTAGGGCGTGTGACACTAAACATGCGGCGTGAATTCTGAGTCGAATTTTTGACAGGCTAGGAAAATTTTCGCAGTAATACTTGCTNNNNGAAGACACGTGGTATGGGTAGTGTTATCACGCCCTAAGGGCGTGTTGAAAATAAACACACCCTAATTATTATCAAACGCTATACTGTCAATAATGACATTAACCTTGGCGACGGCAATAGAGGTCATATTCTGAATGTCGTTCTTAATGCGGACCTGCAGCTGTTCGGCTACTTGTTTCACATTGCAGTTATAAGATACAACAATGCTGACCGTAACATCGGCGGCTCCGTCCTTCAGCTTAACGGACACGGCGGAAGGCGCTTCGGTTTTTGAAAACAAATTCACAAATTTAATTCTTGAATGCATAAGCGAGTGGATTCCGTTAATATCCTTTACGGAAAATTCGATAATCCTTATGAGTACATCCTCAGAAATTTTTAAAACGTTAGTTTGCATATCAGTTGTTTTATTCATTGAAAAATCCTCCTGCATTAACTGACAAAGCAAATCGTCAGTCTTTAATAAAATCCGGTAAATATGTACTGTTCACTTGCATGTGAACAAGCATATGATTCGCACATTTCCGGTTGTACGGAAATGTACAAAATCATCACTTATACTATTATACCAAATTTTTTTCAAAGACACAACTANNTATTTTCTGCAGGAACCGTAACTTCTGTTAATAAAATATCTTTAATCTGCGCAGCTTCGGACGCAACAAGCCCTTCCGACTTAACTACAATATTAGCGGTGGAGCCGTTCAGGTATACCACGCAGTCTTCAAACCCCTGCGCTTTAATAAGGCTTTCTATTTTCCCCTCGCTTTCCGAGAGCTGTGAAAGGTTTACGGCTTCAAGCGTATATGTAGCCGATTCCTCGTCGGATAAATCCCCTCCGTTAAGAATAGTTGAAAGTGTTTCAACTGCTTCGTCGCGGGTAGTCATTCGGGTAAGACGCACCTGTGAAAAATAATCGTTTTCGCCGGATGCGCTGACAAAAGCGGCGTCGCCGTAATTTGTCTCCTCAGAATTTTCGGCAGCCGCATTGTCCGCCACTGCGTCTACAGCGGTAATATCATCCTTTGCGGACGAAAAAGCATAGTTCATGTAAATTGCAATTCCTAAAATCAAGGTTAAGCAAGCCAGAATGATATGTTTTTTACCCAGTATTAAATTCGGTTTTCTCATAAGAATAATCCTCCTATTTCATTTCAGTAACAAAAATTTTATTTGTCGGGATATTAAGCGCCGTTGAAACAGAGTAGTATATTTTTTCACATATCCTTGAATCATCTCCTCCTTCGCAAACAATTACAACTCCGCTGATGGCGGGGTTATTTATTTTCTTTACCAAAGCCTCCTTTTGTGAACCTTTATCTATAATCACATAGCTGTTTTCAGCCTGGGACGCACCTTGCTTGAAAGTTTCGGCGTAAACAGTCTCCTCCGTTGACGATATAGTAAGCAGCACATTGGCTTTTCCGACACCTTCGATACTCTCCAGCAAATCCTTCAGACGGGATTCCATCTGAACCGCATACAGGTCTGCCGATAAAAATGCGGTGTCCGTATTTACATCCGAAGACCTCCCCTCTTCTTCCGGGGGAGAAAAATCCAGGAAAGCAATCAGAAGCATAAGAATGAGTCCGGCTCCTATAGCGATTTTCAGAAACAAAGGCTTTTTAACGAATTCCTTGGTTTTAGCTATAAAATCCCACATTTTTTATAAACATTCCTTTCCGGATGTTTTGTCCGAAAGGGCAAAACTCCCAAGGGGTGTTTGAAAGAAGTATCTTTTAAATTTTTACTCCTCAAGGTTAACCGTTATATCCCCGCCGACCTCTGTATTTATAATCTCAGCGGCAGATTTATACTGCCCGCTGTCTTCAAGCGTTAATCTTATCTCATTAATAGATATGCTGTTGTTGTCCGAAATATTTATACTTGTCTTAATATTTTTACAAATAATTTTATTCTGATTTAAAACAGTTGAAATACGCATACTGATATTATTTTCAATTGACTTAATAAATAAATTATTCGCATTGTCAGTCACTTCAGCGTAGGAATCGCTGTTTACGGAAACAGAGCCGGCTGTATCGGTAAATTCAATATCCCCTTTGATTAAGGGAGCGGCTATACTGAGAATAAATACCAGCGAAAACAGCATTTTAATCTGTTTCTGAAATTTTTCATTTGGATACAGGGTATCCAATACGGCAACGGCAATGCCTATAAAGCAGGCGACATATGTAACGGTTTGAAAGACTGCCATTTTTATGACCATCCTTTAATGATTTGTTTCCTTATGAAACGGTAAGACCTATCATCATAATAATTGTCGTAGAAATTATCAGCATTACCGAAAAGCATATAAGCAGGCTGAACGCAAGCGATAATACGCTAGAAGAGTTTTTAAGCAGTATTTTCAGCTGATTCACCCCGAACATTTCGGCTATGATATTTCCGGCTGAAAAAGTCAGCCACATCCCCAGAACTTCAAGGATGGGAGGAAGCATCATAATAAAAAGCGCCGCAATACCGAAAAATCCTACCCCTCCCCTGAGCAGACCCAAGCTTGATTTAACGGTCGTATATGCATCGGCAACCGCTCCCCCTATAACGGGGATAAAATTTGAAGCCATGAATTTTGCCGCCTTTATGCCCAGAGTATCGGCGGAGGCTCCCACAACGCTTTGAATTGATAATAAACCGATGAATATAGTCATAATAAAACCTAAGACAAACGTGCTGGCTTTTTTGATGGCATTTGTAATTCCGCTGAGATTGAAATTCGGATTTACCGCTTCGACAATACCCAGAGCCATACATATCGACAATGCCGGCATTATATAATGCGAAGCGAGCTGTACCGCCGCTTCAGCTACCAGAACAACCAGCATATTATAGGAAACCGCCGACGTTATATTACCCGCCGAAGCCGTTATACTGGCAAAAACGGGTATATAGCCCAGCATAAAAGCTCCGCCGTCCCTTAGAGTCCTTGTAGTTGTTGTAATACAGTCGGTAAGCGGCTTAACGATAATCTGAACCGATATGATAACGCATATTATTTCATAAATACGGGTGTATGATTTATTCGCCATCGAATCACCCGTGCTTTGAATCACAGAGCATATAATAATAACGGCAAGTATCGAAGCCAGTGTTTTTAAGGGTGACAGCATTTTTTCCTTGAGTTGATTCAATATGTAGTTAAAAACATCCTTAGGGGATATTTTAGTCATTTCATCCGTATTGTCGACAGATAAATTATGTTCCGAAATAAATTCATTTACCTCCGGGGTGAGGTTATCCGTTATTCCGTTTACATCGATACCAAGCTCGTCCGTAATGCTTGGTTCATCTGAAGAAGTCTGTTCCTCCGCGTAAACGGTTATGCCAAAACCGGCACATAAATAAAAAATAACAAGAATTAATACTGTAATCCGTTTTTTCATTTACTTCCATCCTTTGAGCTTTACATTCCGTATAAGGTTACGACTACATCCATAAGTGACTCGAAAAGAGGCAGAGCCAGTATAATAAGCGATATTTTCCCCACCGTTTCAAGCTGAGTGGCAAGGGCGTTTTCCCCGCTGTCCTTGCATATGTCGAAAGCAAACTGTGTAATATAACAAATTCCCAATGCTTTGAAAAGTATATTTATATAAGTATCGTCCGCTCCGGAACGGGCGAAAATATCATTGACCATCTCAGCGACGGGTGAAATCAGTATAATCGCCGATGACATAATCCCTACTGCTGCGGCAATCTTAATATATAGCGCATATTCCTTATTATCCTTGCTGAACAGCTTGCATAAAACCGTTGCAAAAATACATATAACGGCAACTGTAACGATTTTCATAATACCACGTCCTAGTATCAATTAACAATTAAANNTAACAATGGTGGTATACCGCCTGCGGCGTTATGATTTTTATTATTATACTGCATCATTTAGTTGTTATGAGGCACTAGTATCAAAACCCGAATACTGTTTTTACTGTCTCAAACAAAACGGAAATCTCGTTTATTATCATCATAAGTACGATAATAATACCGGCGATTGTTATCATCATACCGTATTCGTCGCGGTCGGCGCGTTTGAGCAGTATATTAAGTATAGCTACTATTATTCCTACTCCCGCAATTTTGAATATTAAATCAAGCTCCACAAATAAACCGTCCTTTCGCTTATCCTGATTCATATACCGGATAATTTTATAATATCATTACAGAAATAAAAGCGCCTGACAATACACCCAGCGTCCTGTACAGCTTTGATTTCGTAAGATAAGCGGTTTGAGATGCTTCTATAAGAGCTGACAGCTCCTCTTTTTCAAGCATTACCGTACTAAGCTGACCTTCAAGGTCGCTTTTCCCGAGATTTTTACCGATAGATTTTAAAAGCAAGCGGTCTTCTTTCTGCAGACACGTTATTGAAGAGTTTTCAACTGCTTTTTCCCATGTAAGACCGAAGCTTTCCTGAACGTTGAACCGGGTTAGCGCGGTATTGATAAAATCAAGCTCATAAAACCTTTCGTCCTTTGAAATATGTTCCAGTATTTCATATACAGTCGATGATTTATACCGGAGCAGGATTGCAATTTCATCAAGCATATAGTTAATTTTTTTCAGCATGGCATATCTCATGTTAAGTCCCGCTGAAAAGTAATTCCCGAGCATCGCCGTAATCAGCACCAGCAGCCCGCATCCTATTATCCTTAACAATCTCATCAGTCCTTATAATTTTATTTATCTGCCCGGCTTTTTCACAGGACAATAACGCAATATAATCGAAAAGGGCGTAATCAAAATCCTTCCGGACAATATCGTTTATACCGGAAGCGTGAACTGTGGCAATGATTTTAACCCCGCTTATATATGCGTAAAACAAAGCCTCGCTGTCGTTCTTATTGCCGATTTCATCACATACGATTACCTGAGGCGACATAACACGCACAGCCGTTTTAATGCCGCATTCCTTTGAATACCCGTTAAAGACGTCAGTATTAATACCGACGTCGTTTTGGGGGATACCGTTATGCACAGCCGCAATTTCACTTCTTTCATCAATAACGGACAGTTTATACCTTCCCCCCAGATTTCTGCATAAATCACGAAGAACGGTGGTCTTTCCGCTTCCCGGTCCCCCCGCAATCAGCATATTGCACAGTCCGTTTGAAAAAACGGAACCGTAAATATCATCGGAACAGTTAAGAACCTGCCGTGCGATACGGAAATTAAGCCCGCTTATATGCTTTACAGTATCGGGAACATCTGTTTTAACCACGGCTGAACCGCAAATCCCTACCCTGTGCCCTCCCTCAACAGTAATGAATCCGTCGGCGATTTCACGCCTGAAGCTGTGTACCGAATACTGGCATATTGAATCAAAAATCCCGGTTATATCGCCTTGCGTAATAATGATTGTATTATTTCTTACCGAATATGTAAGTTCGCCCGTATGTGAAAGGTATTTAATTTCATTCCCTATTAATACGGCAAGAGGACGGCATACCCTGAACCTGTATTCGTTTATTCTGCTTTTATGAGCTTCAATAATTTTACTGACAGCCTGCCTTATCTGCGTTGGAAAATATTTTTCAGCATCCATAATTTTATCAGTCCTTTCAAAAATCCTGAACAGGCTCTAATCAATTGTATGATATAAAGGACAAGTATAGAACACGCCGAAAAAAAATCCCCCTGATTTTCTCAGGAGGATAAGGTTCAGAAATATAAATCTATGTACCGATGAATTCTTTTGTCATATCTGCAATTTCCCGTGCAAACTTATTATATAAAAAATGTGAGCCTTCTAATTCAACAATTCTGCATTCGGTATTTCCTTCAATGACTTCCTCATGTAATTCACGCCATTGTTTAAACAGTTTTTTTGTATCGGCTGACAGAAAAAACAACACCGGAATATCCAAAAATTTCATACCTGCCGTTTTATTGAAATTTGAAAAGGAATTTTTCAGCTCGTCCAGTATATTTGAATTAGTAATATTCTTAATGCCTAAAGTACGTATTAATTCTGTTTCTTCGGCGGGGCGGTTATAACCTTTTACAACGGCAACCAATAAATCAGGTTTTAATTTTGACAGCAAACTTAATAATCCGATGTGTTTTAATAATCTTTGCAGACGTATTATGAATATATTAAGTTTCTCGGTATTGAAAAACTCAATCTGCTTTTGAACAGAAGTGTCTATTCCGATAAATGCCTCTACTTCATCGGGATACTTGTTTATATAATATAAACCATATATTCCGGAAATGGAATGCGCCATGACAGAATATTTAAAAATCCCCAGACCTTGCAAAACACAGTGTATTTCCTCTGTTATCATTTCTATGGTGCGTTCTCTTCTGGTATTGTCACTTAATCCATAGCCGAAGTATTCAAGGGTAATGACTGTATATTGTTCAGATAAAAGTACAGACAGCGGCTTAAGCTCCAGCACAGGCGAGGAAATACCGGCGCCGTGGAGCAGAACAATGGTTTTATTACCCTTACCTTCTATATTTATACAAAGCTTCTCACCGTTAATATCTAAAAACTGTCCGTAGCTTTCCAAAATACTTTCCTCCAAATGCATTAATTAGTTTCAACCCAAATCTGTTCCGTTTCATGCTTTTTCGGACGCGCCATAAGGTTTCTTACGGCTTCCTCAGGATTAACATTATTTATGATAACATTATAGCACTGCTCAGTAATCGGCATTTCAATACCCTCTTTACGCGAAAGCTCATATGCAGCCTTTGTGCAGGAATACCCTTCTACGGTGCCGACCTTTAAAACGGCTTCATCGGGGGAAATCCCCTGCCCGATTAACATGCCGGCGCGCCTGTTGCGGCTGTGCATGCTGGTACAGGTAACTATAAGGTCTCCGATTCCCGCAAGCCCCGCAAAGGTTTCGGCTTTGCCGCCCATTGCAACGCCGAGCCTTGCAATTTCGGAAATACCTCGTGTAATCAACGCTGCTTTTGTGTTGTCGCCGCAGCCCATGCCGTCGCATATTCCGGCGCAAAGGGCGATTATATTTTTAAGCGAACCTCCCAGCTCGCACCCGATAATATCATTGTTAATATAAACGCGGAAGACGTTATTCGTGAAAACACTCTGAATATAATCGGCTTTTTCAATATCCTCTGACGCGGCTATAACGGTTGTGGGCATTCCAAGACCAACCTCCTCGGCATGTGAAGGTCCCGTAAGTACAACCACAGGATAACCGGGCAGTTCTTCTTTTAATACTTCGCTCATTCTTTTAAAAGATTTTTCCTCAAGACCCTTTCCTGTGTTTACAATAACTGTATCCGGATTTAAAACCGGTTTGATTTGTTTTGCGACGCTTCTGATAAAAGCTGTGGGAATTCCGAATAAAACAATATCGGCATCCTTTACGCAGGAAATGTCAGTCGTCAGTTTTATTTTATCCTCGACTTTGATTCCGGGAAGCTTTTGCGTATTCTCACCGTCGCGACGGATGTCCTCAATTTCATTTTCAAAAGCTGTCCAGACCGTAACCTCATGCTCATTTTTATTAAGCATTACAGCAAGAGCAATCCCGAATCCTCCCATACCAAGAACAGTAATCTTAGCCATTATCGTTTTTCTCCTTTGTTTTTATAAGCTTATTTTCTGTACCGTTTTTAAGCCTTGCTATATTGGCTTTATGCATATAAATAAGAAGAATGCTGGTCAGAGCGACAAGACCGGTCAGAATCAGCGACTGTAACAGGGTCAGGTCCTGAAAGAAATAATTCAGCATAAAGGTTAAAACAGGGTATAATACCGCCGCAGTTATTGAACCTACCGACACATAGTTTGTTATTAGTGTTATAACCAGAAAGAAAGGAATAATAATGGCAAAGGTGAGGGGGTCGATTATTATCAGTATTGAGGATGATACAAGAACTCCCTTTCCGCCCTTGAATCCGTAATAAACAGGGAAAATATGTCCGATAATCGCAAAGAAGCCTGATATATAACCAATCCATTTATAAGTGAACGGTTCGCTCACATCAAACCCGAACAGCCTGAATACCAGAACACTGAGTAAAACAGCGATAACGCCCTTTGCCAGGTCTCCGATTAAGGTAAGGAGAGCGGGTATTTTGCCGTAACAGCGGAATGTATTGGTAAGCCCCGCGCTTTTACTGCCCTTTTTTCGTATATCCTCACGTTTTAAAAGTCTGACGACAATTATAGAGGAATTGCAGCTTCCCAGTAAATATGATATTACAGCGGAAATCACTCCTGCCAAAATAATCATAGCAATAATCATCCTTTCCGAATGTTTTACCCGTCAGGACAAACACCCTCTAGTACCTCGTAATATCTAAATGTTTATAAATGATTAATTAAAATCATACCGCCAAAGGCGGTATACCTTCATTGTTAATTGTTAATTGTTAATTGGTATTAGTCTGAAAGCTTTATCTTTCAGACCTTAATGTCATCCTTTTTGGATGTTTTGTCCGACAGGACAAAACTCCCAAGTCTGAAAGATTTATCTTTCAGACTTTTGTGTCCTCGTTTTTACCACGTTCCCTGACAATAAAACGGACGGGCGTGCCTGACAGACCGAAAGTCTGCCGTATTTGGTTTTCAATATACCTCTGGTATGAAAAATGGAACAGGTCAGCTCTGTTTACAAAAACTACAAAGGTCGGAGGACGCGTTGAAGCCTGGGTCATATAATATATTTTCAGTCTCTTTCCCTTATCGGAAGGAGGCTGAATCCGTGTAGTCGCATAAGACAGTACATCATTAAGCATCCCCGTAGTAATCCGCATACAGTTCTGGGCATTCACTTTATTTATCATTTCAAAAAGCTGATTTATACGCTGTCCTGTCTTTGCCGAAATGAAAATGAACTCGGCATATGACATAAAGCTGAAGGATTCCTCAAGCTTCTTCCTGTATTCTTCCATTGTACCGGTACTTTTTTCTATTGAATCCCATTTGTTGACGGCAATGAAGCAGCCTTTGCCCTGTTCATGAGCATAACCCGCAACCTTTGAGTCCTGTTCAGTGAATCCGGTTCCGGCGTCAATTACAATAACGCATACGTCCGCCCTGTCAACCGCCATATATGCCCGCAAGACGCTGTAATGCTCAATTTTTTCAAGCACCCTGGATTTTTTCCGGATTCCCGCGGTATCTATAAATACAAACTTCCCAAATTCGTTCTCTAAAACAGTATCGGTGGCATCGCGTGTTGTGCCGGCAGTATCGGAAACTATAACCCTTTCCTCCCCGGCAATTCTGTTGATTATTGACGATTTCCCCACATTTGGCTTGCCTATAACGGCAACCTTAATATAATCATCATCATAAGCCTCATCGCTATTTTCCGGGAAATACTTGTAAATTTCATCCAGTAAATCACCCGAACCATGACCATGGGCGGCTGAAACAGGAATAGGGTCGCCAAGACCTAAATTATAAAATTCATAGAACTCAGGCTGGGGTTCGCCGACGGAATCGCATTTATTAACGCAAAGAATAACAGGCTTCCCGCTTTTTAGGAGCATAGAAGCAACCTCATAATCATTTGCAGTCACTCCTGATTTCAAATCGGTAAGGAATATAATCACATCCGCCTTTAAAATAGCAGCCTCGGACTGCCGCCTCATCTGCGCCAGAATAAAGTCGTCCGAATCGGGTTCAATACCGCCCGTATCCACAATAATAAATTCCCTGTTTCTCCATTCGCACTTAGAATAGATCCTGTCGCGCGTAACGCCGGGAGTATCGTCAACAATAGAAAGCCTCTGACCTACAAGCTTGTTGAATAGTGTGGATTTCCCCACATTAGGTCTTCCGACAACAGCAACTACGGGCAATGCCAAAATATCATCTCCTTTATCGGACTTACCGTAAGCCGTTTCACAGCCCGGTTTATGTAAAACAATTACCTTGTAACAGTAAAATTTCAAAAATCATAATGCCATTGTTTATTATCACTAGTACCTCATAACAATTAAAAGTTGCGAATTATAAATTA
>DBCY01000095.1 GCA_002293295.1 Ruminococcus sp. UBA946
ATGCTTACTGCTTTGTCAGTTTAACCGCAATAACAGTCTTATCATCCGCATAAGTACCTTTGAACAAATCTGAATACGTTATAATCTCATCGGTTATTTTCTGCGGGGTCATACCTGAACTGAGCATCAGTTCCCTTACTCTCGGAAAGCATTCGTCATAAATACCGTCCGTAAGCATAACAAAGCTGTCGTCTTCTTTTAATACGGCAGTTCTTAAGTCAAATTCCACCGAACTGATAATTCCGGCGGGATTGGAAAAGCTTTCAATTGTTTTTACGCTTCCGCCTGTCTTTATAAAGGTCTGCGCCGCGCCTAGCTTTATTATGTCCGTTTTTCCCGTAAAAAGATTAAGGCAGAGCAAATCGACTGTGGCAAATATTTCATCCGATGATTTTGAAGCCATAAGGAGGTTTATAAGCCTTACGGCGGCGCCGGAGCCGATACCGGCTTTTAACAGCCGCGTTAATAGCGATACCGTCATTCGGCTTTCCACGGCAGCTCTGCTGCCGCTGCCCATTCCGTCGGATATAATGAAAAACATATTCCCGAACCCGTCCGTAAATATATTGTCGGCGTCGCCGCTTACATCCTCCCTGCCGTTTTTTCGTGCGCATCCTATTTCAACTGAATATTTTGCCGTTTCATGAATGCAAAGCTTGGAAATTTTATTGATTGATGTCAGTTCGGGTTTATCCAGTTCCCTGTCAACCGCGTTTGATATTTTTTCCGTAAGTTTTTCCTCGGATACAGTTAAATGCTCCTCAAAAAAACATTCGATATAAATATGGTTGTCCTTGTCAAAAAAAACTGTAGCACACGAATTCTTTGCGCCGGACCCGTCAATTATATTTTTAACCGAAGCTGACAATATATCATCGCAGTACGGAAATTCACATGCCTCAATGCTGAATGATTTAAGTATCTCCTCCGCCGAGGATAACTGTTCGGCAGCCGCTTTCCTCATATTCGCCGATTCATAGCCGCAGCGTTTTTCCAACAATTCAGCGTTATAGCTCCGGTTGAATTCAGACACCAGCGCCGGCTTTTTAGAACAGAATTCCAATGAATCCGGCAGGTCATTTTCGGTGACATAACCTTTGCTTCTGAGTTTTCTTATAACAGGTATAAAATATGTGTCCGACCTGTGTTTTTCGTCATTTCCGCAGAACGCGCCGCTCCTGCATTCCCCGCAGATTCTGCCGCAGATAGTATCGGCAATGTTTTTTTCATTTCTTTTACGGTTCAATGTTTCAGCCGCCATATTAACCGTTTCCCTTACGTCTCCGAGAGCAGCCGAAGCAAACATGAGCCTGTCCGAAAAAAGCTTTGTGTTCAGCGAGGCTTTTCTGGTATAGCCGATAAAAAAATTCGTATAAAGGTATTCCGGCATTAAAACAAAAATTACCGAAGCTATAACAATATCGGTCATCATATTGACGGTTCCCGAAGGCATCCCGATTATTACGGAACCCAGCAGGTTGGATATAATGAACACAACGGCGCAGGCAAGCTTTCCGTAGCTGACGAAAACGCCTGCCAAAAGACCCGTACAGGCAAGGATTATCATACTTTTGCCCAAATCATAAGAAAAAAGTATAACGCCCAGCGACGACAGCGCTCCGACCGCGGCTCCGGCAGAGGGTCCGAATTTTAAGACAAACGCCAGCAAAACAAACGCGGAAGCCGTTCGTCCGAAATTAAAGTATCCGAAGCTGACCGTACAGAAGGAACAAATAAGCAATATGTAAATAACGGCGGACGGAAGACATTTGACCCCGGTAATAGAAATTTTTCCGTTTTCATTGTATTCATTCAGAACCGTATATAGAAAATGAGTGATAATCGAACATAATACAGCCCTGAAAAATACGGCTGCCGTCACCGCGGCGCTGATTTCAAAAAACAATGATATAATGATTCCCGAAATAAAATATACCGCACCCGGTATAACTGACATAATCCTGTATGTAACCGGTTTATTGAGGTTTTTACGGACAATTCCCGCTGTAAAGCCGTTTACCGCAGCAAGAACCATCATAGACACGATTTCGATTATATTATCATTTATTGTATCATTCAGAAAATACGAAACCATGCTTCCTGTTAAAGCCGCTAATCCCTGAACAGGATTCAGCGCTGAAATAAACGATACCGAAACCGGCGCCCCGCTCCCCCCCAGCCTTGCCGAACCTATAAGGAAAGCAATCAATGCGCAGGTGAAAATACCGCCTTTGAAACCGAAATAATCCCCCTCGGATTTTTTATATCCGGCGGGCAAAGAAGTCTTCACAATCTTTTTCTCTTTTAACATCATGATACAGTCACATTCCTTTTGATATAATAATTACAGTAATAATTATAACAAAAGAAAATGGAATATTTTGTCATTTATACAGTATTATAATAATATACCGAAAACATGATTATTAAGTTTTATTAATAAAAAACAGGGTATGCCGTTAATTACGGGCATACCCTGAAAATTTAATTAATTCTTGTCTTATACTCCAGCGAAGCCCTGATAAAATCGGCGAAAAGCTTCTGCGGCTTGTTAGGCCTTGATTTAAATTCGGGATGGAACTGGGTTCCGACAAACCAGGGGTGGTCTTTTGCCTCGACTATTTCCACAAGCCTTTCGTCCGGCGAAACTCCGGCAATGATTAAACCGGCTTGTGTCAGCCTGTCCCGGAATTCGTTGTTGTACTCCAGACGGTGGCGGTGGCGGTCATAAATCAGTGATTCATTGTATACCCTTGAACAAATCGTTCCGTCGGCAATCTTGCACGGATATAACCCGAGCCTCATAGTGCCGCCCTTTTCCGAAATATCCCTCTGCCCGTCCATAAGGTCTATAACGGGATAGGGAGTATCCCCGAACTCGCTTGAGTTTGCTCCCGCAAGCCCCAGGACATTCCGCGCATACTCAATCACCATAATCTGCATTCCGAGGCATATGCCGAAGCACGGAATATTATTTTCACGGGCATATCTGACGGCCGTTATCATGCCCTCAATGCCCCTTTCGCCGAATCCTCCCGGAATAATAATACCGTCGCACTGCTCAAGGCACCTTACAGCATTGTCGGGGGTAATTTCCTCGGAGTTAATCCATACTATATCAACGTCGGAATCATTGGAAATACCGCCGTGCCGGAGAGCTTCGGCAACGGAAAGGTATGCGTCATGCAGAACTACATATTTCCCCACAAGCCCGATGGTAACCTTTTTTTCAGCGGAATTCAAACGTTCCGCCATTTCCGTCCATTCCTTAAGGTCGGGGGTATGGTTCTCAAGGTTCAGATGATGGCAGACAACATCGGCAAGCCCCTCTTTTTCAAGCCACAAAGGAATTTCATAAAGTGACGGCGCGGTCAGGTTCTGAATAACATCCTGAGGACGTATATTACAAAACAGACTGATTTTACTTTTTATATCGGCGGGAATTTCCTTCTCGCTGCGGCAGACCAGAATGTTCGGCTGAATGCCAACGGAAAGAAGCTCCTTGGTCGAATGCTGGGTGGGTTTTGACTTAAGCTCCTCGGAGCCGGCGATATACGGTACGAGCGTAACATGGATATATATGGCGTTTTCATGCCCGACCTCGGTTACGACCTGCCGGATTGCCTCAAGGTACGGCGTCGATTCGATATCGCCTACTGTTCCGCCTATTTCGGTGATTACAATATCAATGCTGGGGTCTTTTCCTAAGCGGTAAACCCTCTCCTTAATCTCATTCGTAATATGCGGGATAACCTGAACGGTTCCGCCGAGATAATCGCCGCGCCGTTCCTTGTTCAGGACAGACCAGTATATCTTTCCGGTGGTAACGCTTGAGTTAATCGAGAGGTTCTCATCTATAAAACGTTCGTAGTGGCCCAGGTCAAGGTCGGTTTCGGCTCCGTCGTCTGTAACGAATACCTCTCCGTGCTGATAAGGCGACATTGTACCCGGGTCAAGGTTTATGTAGGGGTCGAATTTCTGGATTGTGACCCTGTAGCCCCTTGCTTTTAATAGACGTCCCAGAGAAGCGGCGGTTATCCCCTTGCCGAGACCTGAAACTACTCCCCCCGTAACGAAAATATACTTTTTAGGCATAATTATGACCATCCTTTCCGGATGTTTGTCCTGAAAAAGAACAAAACTCCCAAGTCTGAAAGATTTATCCTTCAAACTTTATCCTGCGTTTATAAAATAACAAAATCATCTATTATTATACCTTTTTTCCAAAAAAAAAGCAAGGAAAATTTTAATAATTTCGTGCGGTAATAATAAAGGAAAAAAAATTTAAATATAATATATGTTGCATGTAATGTTTATTTAATGTATAATATACATGTATCAGGAGGAAGCTTATTATGAAAAAACCCTTAAGTTTTATAATATCAGGATTAATTTTACTGTCGGGATGTTCGTCTGAAACCAATGCCTCCCCTGTAATTGAAGTCACAGACACGGAACCTGCTGTAATAACGGAAATATCGGAATCCACACCAGTAACCGCCAATGAAGTAACCATGATGAATACATCAGCGATGGCAGAACCGACATCAATTAATACAACTACAACGCAGACGGCAACCACCCCAAAAGTTACCGAATCAATGGAAACAACCGCAGTAAAAACCACAAACGAAACAACCCAGTCTCCTAAGCAAACTAATACCGAAAAAACCACCCTAAAGCAGACCACAGCTAAAACCATTGAAACATCGGTATCAGAATCAATTAGTGTAAGCGAAGAACAAAGCGATATGCCTGATATTGTCTTTATTTTGACTTTTGAATATGATTCTGTGGGACATTTTGTTACTAAGGATGGCAAAATAAAAAGTTTTAATTTTAATGAAACAAACTCAGATGGAGAGCATTATATTGGTGATTTAAGAAACTATAACATGCTTCCTGAAATTAGTGCAGACACAGTTTACCCCGCAATATCAAATGAAGAGCTAAAAAATCTTTATGAGGTACTTTTAGATGTGAGTGAAGAATACACTTTCTCAATACTTCGTGGTCAAGATAATGATGAGCTTGTTGGACAAGAATATTACGGAAATTATTGCGTTTATGGTGTTAAATTTAATATAGAGAATGAACTTAAAATAATACCTTTAGGGTACTATGGCGACACGATTTTTATAAGTTCAGACCCGATTGCAAATGAACTGCTCGAAAAGTTAAAATTAATAATTCCAGACCCATATTATTTATACTAAATAAATATAAAGAAGGATTAAATATATGAAATTCCGGCCATGCATTGATATACACAACGGAAAGGTGAAGCAGATTGTCGGCGGAAGCCTTGCCGATGAGGGGAATTATGCCGATGAAAATTTCGTATCGGAATATGACGCCGCCTATTATGCCGGGCTGTATAAGAAAAATAATCTTAACGGGGGGCATATAATAATACTCAACAAAGAGGGGACGGAGTATTATGAAGCCGGCAAAAAACAGGCTTTCAAGGCTCTGAAAACCTTTGAGGGAGGGTTTCAGGCAGGCGGCGGGATTACTGCTGATAACGCAGCCGAGTTCCTTAAAGCTGGAGCTTCCCATGTTATTGTGACATCATATGTTTTCAAGGACGGGAATATTTTTATGCAAAATCTGAAAAAGCTTGCCGGTGTTACGGGAAGGCCGGGGCTTGTCATTGACCTTTCCTGCCGGCTGAAAGAGGACGGCAGTTATTATATTGTCACCGACCGGTGGCAGAAATTCACAAGCGTCAGGCTTGATGAATCATTACTGACTGAATTGTCCGGTTACTGCGACGAATTTTTGGTACACGCCGTCGACGCCGAGGGAAAAGCTGACGGAATAGAGGAAAATTTAGCATTGCTTTTGGGTAAATGGAACGGTCTTCCCATAACATACGCCGGAGGAATAAGCTCGTTTGACGATTTGCATAAGCTGAAAACCGCCGGAAACGGAAAACTAGATTTTACAGTGGGAAGCGCTCTTGACATTTTCGGCGGAAGCATGGATTTTAACAGTGTCATGAGTTTCAGATAAAAAGACTGCGCCGGAAAATATACAGTCCGGCGCAGTCTTTTCATTATGTTCTTATGAATTTATTGCCTGTGCTACACTTCCCACAATACTGTGCTTTGTGTAGCCGAGACACAGCACATATATAACTTTTTTTATTTTTTTAGAATACGCAAGCGCGGAATAACTGCTTATAATTTTCAATTTATCTGAATTTAAAAGCTTTTGGGCAGATTTCTGGAATTCGGCTGCCTGATAGTAGCTTTTTTGGGTATCAAAACGGTTTCTGCTGATATTCTTGAAGTTCCTGATTATATCAATTCCTCTTCCGCTTATAGCCCCGACAGTGTTCCTGGCGTGCTGCCTGTATTCTACCAAAGGTTCTTTTATATATGCGACCTTGCCTATGGCAACGGCGTATAAGCCTATCCACCATTCGTGAGAAACGGCGTTTTCGGGGATGTTTTTCACGAGCATCATCAGCGCTGAGTTGAACATACAGGTCAGACCGACCACGCAGTTTTCAACGAGCATTCTTTTTAAAGTAAATTCATTCGGTTTTATGTTTGCATACCTGACATAAGATTTATGCAGTACGTTGCGGTTCACATTTACTATTTTCATATCGGAATGTACGAGAATCGGCGTCCTGATTCCTGATAAAGCTTCCATCTGCTTCATTTTTGTAAATTGTTTGGTGAGCTTATCGGGCTTCCATATATCATCCTGACAGCATAAGCAGTAATAACAGTCAGGCTGCGCGTTGGCAATAAGCTGGGTAAAATTGCTTTTAGCTGAATTGTACTGGGTATCGGCGTCTTCAAAAAGGCGTATTTTACCCGGATATTTGGTGATGAACCTTCTGATAATTTTTAAGGTTCCGTCTGTGGAGCCGTCATCCCTTACAGTGACGGTAAAATCAGTGTAATCCTGTGCCATAATGGAATCAAGCTGCTCCTTCAGGTGGTTTTCACCGTTATATGTTGCCATTAAGATTTCAATCATCGCAATTCTCACGCCGCCGGTAAATAAAAAGAAAAAACGGCATGAGTTACACCCTCTTTCATTGGTAATTTATTTTACACTTCAATATTATAACATACATTATTCGTATATTGCAATAGGAATTTTTAAATTATAATTTATAACAGGAAATATAATATTTATATGCTTGCTCCAATACCAAATAAAACCATTCCGTATTAATTATTAAGTTTATTAATTGAATATAGTATTATTTATTATTGTAATATGATAAAAAATATGGTATAATGCTTTTTAATACTTTGGACGGAAAATACATACCATGCCGATTAATATACCCAACAACCTCCCTGCGTTCAAAGCTTTAAGCAGCGAAAATATTTTCGTAATGGCTGATACGGTCGCTGTTCATCAGGATATACGCCCGCTTAAAATTGCCGTTGTAAATATCATGCCTAAAAAAATCGAAACCGAAACCCAGATTCTTCGTCTTCTTTCAAATTCTCCCATCCAGGTTGACATTGAGCTTATACAAATGGCGTCCCACGAGTCAAAGAATACCTCAAGCGAGCATCTGGCGAAATTTTATAAAACCTTTGAGGATATAAAGGACGAATATACAGACGGTCTTATTATAACCGGCGCCCCTGTTGAGCAGATTCCTTTTGAGGAGGTCGATTACTGGAAAGAGCTGTGCGAGATAATGGAATGGTCTAAATCCCGGGTATTTTCATCCTTCCATATCTGCTGGGGAGCGCAGGCGGGGCTTTATTATCATTACGGCATCCCGAAGTATGACCTGCCTAGGAAAATGTCAGGAATTTTCCCTCACAGGGCTTTAATGCCGAGCCACCCTATTTTAAGGGGGTTTGACGAAGTGTTTAACGTTCCCCATTCAAGGCATACCGAAATAAGGCGGGGTGATATTGAAAAGGTTCCGGGGCTTCATATCCTGACCGAATCAGACGAATCGGGCGTACATATAATCGCCGATAAAACCGGACGGCAGTTTTTTGTAACGGGTCATTCGGAATATGACAGGGATACTATAAAATCAGAATATTTCCGGGATTATGACAAGGGTCTTGACATAGAAATACCCCTGCATTATTTCCCCTGTGACAATGTCAATGAAACGCCTTATTTTAACTGGAGAGCCCACGCAAACCTGCTTTTTACAAACTGGCTGAACTACTGCGTATATCAGGAAACACCATATGACCTGACTAAAATAGCTAAACTATAAAAATCTGTTTAACCTAATACTTAATTTACAGGAAAGGAACGATTATAAAAATGCAGGAACAAACCCGGCTTGTGGCAATGAGAATACGCGAACTGCGGGAAATAGCGGGACTTTCTCAGGAAGAAACCGCGGCAGAGCTTAAAATCCCGGAGGAACTTTACAGTCAGTATGAAAAGGACGGAAAAGATATACCAATCAGCGTGATTTACTCTATAGCGAACCTTTACAGGGTTGACACCACTGATATTATCTCGGGTCTATCCCCGAAAATGACTTCCTTCAGCCTTGTCAGGAGAGGAAAGGGCATTAAAGTTGAGAGGTTTGAGGGTTATGAATATGAAAACATCGCCTATTCCTTTTTACACAGGAAAATGGAGCCGATGATTGTAACTCTGAGCCCGGGCGGGTCTGAACCCAAAATGGTTATGCATAAGGGACAGGAAATCAACTTCTGCCTTAAAGGCAGCATGAAGCTTTATCATGACGGAAGCACGGTAATCCTGAATCAGGGGGACTGCGCCTATTTTGACGCCTCCAAGCCCCACGGGCAGTCAGCCGAAGGAAGCGAACCAGCAGCCTTTTTGACGGTAATAAACGAAATATAACGATTGCTTGATTGTAATAATGTAATGAATACAAAATACTGCCAACGGAGTAAATGATATGATTGAAAAATACCTGAAAAAAACTGAATTTGAGTCTTATGAGGATTTCATTGAGAATTACAGGGTGACAGTGCCGGAGGACTTTAATTTCGGATTTGATGTAGTCGACGGCTGGGCGGAAAGCGAACCCGGTAAAAAAGCCCTTGTATGGTGCGATGATAACGGCGGGGAACGCGAATTCACCTTTGCCGATATTTCGCGGGAGAGTAATAGGATTGCAAATTTACTCACGGAGAACGGCATAAAAAAGGGAGATATGGTTCTCCTGATTCTTCGCCGCCATTATGAATACTGGCTTACTGCCGCAGCACTTCACAAAATCGGAGCAATCCTTATTCCCGGTTCGGTTCAGCTCACTAAAAAGGATATTGATTACCGTGTGAAAGCCGCCGGAATTAAGATGATAATTACAATTGACGATTCGGGAGTCGCCGAACAGGTCGAACTGGGTCTTGCAAATTTTCCTGATGTAAAAAAATATATTCTGGGCAGCCGTAAAGGCTGGTGTAATTTTGAGGAGGAGTATAAAAAACAAACCGATGTATTTGCGCGTCCGGATGGTAAAGACGCGGTTAAATCAACCGACCCCCTGCTTGTTTATTTCACTTCGGGAACCACGGGAATGCCTAAAATGGTTGCTCATGACCATTCATATCCGTTAGGGCATATTACCACTGCCAAATACTGGCAGCAGGTTCAGGAAAACATGCTCCATCTTACCGTTTCTGATTCGGGCTGGGCAAAATTCGGCTGGGGGAAAATTTACGGTCAGTGGCTCGCAGGGGCGTGCATAATGGCTTATGATATGGAAAAATTCGTGCCGGACAAGCTTCTGCGGATAATTGAGAAATATAAGGTGACGACCTTTTGCGCTCCTCCGACCATGTACAGGTATTTTATTAAGGAAGACCTGTCGAAATACGACCTTTCCAGTATTAAGCACGCTTCCATAGCGGGAGAACCCCTGAACCCGGAAGTATTCAGCCAGTTTTATGCCGCAACCGGGCTTAAAGCGCATGAAGGCTTCGGGCAGTCGGAATCAAGCGTTTTCCTGGCTAACTTTGAGTGGTTTGAACCCAATCCCGGTTCTACCGGAAAAGTCTCTCCGCTTTATGACGTTGACCTTGTGGATGAGGACGGAAATTCTGTTCCTATAGGCGAGGAAGGTGAAATCGTTATAAAAAACCTCGATAAATTCTTCCCGCCGGGTCTTTTTAAGGGTTATTTCGAAAACGGCGTTATCAAAACGGACTGCTTCGCAGGTGGAGTTTATCACACAGGCGACGTCGCATGGCGCGATATAGCGGGTTATTACCGGTTTGTGGGACGCACAGACGATGTTATAAAATGCTCCGGCTACAGGATAGGTCCTTTTGAAGTCGAAAGCGCGGTGCTTGAGCATCCTTCTGTCCTTGAATGCGCCATAACCGCGTACCCGGATGAAATACGCGGTCAGGTGGTAAAAGCGACGGTTGTTCTGGCAAAAGGCTATTCCCCGTCGGACAGTCTTGTTAAGGAAATCCAGGACCACGTTAAAAAGACAACCGCGCCCTATAAATACCCGCGTATAATAGAGTTTACCGAAGAACTGCCCAAAACCCTGGGCGGCAAAATCAAGCGGGCGCAAATCAGGAAGGCAAATGAAGACGAGGCAAAGCTAAAATAAAGTACTGCAAATATTTATACTCAGGGGGAAAATAATGCTGGAACAGAATATACAGAATCATATTTCTAAGGTCTTTGAGAAAAATACTCAAAAAAGCATTTTGGATTTTATGGAATTTTTAAGCGAAAATAAATTAACGTTTGAAAGAGGGGCGGGTTATTGGAAAGATAAATTCTATCTTTTGGTAAAGCATGAGGAGGAAATTTTTATAACGTGTTTAAAAAAATTAGTAATTTTATAGAAGAGCCGGATTACCGAAAATATTTATATGATGAATGTATATTTTATATGGTGAATTTTCATATTTTCCGCATTATAATTAATGCCTTGTCATGTTATAATAACGATAATTTATATAATGTTCAGGAGGTGCAGTAATGAATAAATGGGTGACGGAAGATTGGGGGTTTGAACTGACTGCTGTAAACGGTAAAGCCGGACATTGCAGACTCGGTTTAGAAAAAGGAGATAAATTTGTTTTTCAATACGGATGTCCTGCCGGCATGTGTCCCAAGACAATGACGCAGGTATATATGTGGTGTGAAGTTATCCGGTGCGGCGGCAATTTTACATACAGGGGTAATTAGGAAAAATATGAAATGCACTTGCCATGTGCCGACGGATGCATTCAGTTTCTTCTCAGAGCGTACCCTATAAACCGTGATGAAAACGGCAAGTCCCTTCCTAACGGTCAAAGACCGGAAGACTAATTGCTAATTATAACTATGCGCCGTACTCGCTTAATCTGACCAACGTCAGAAAACTGCGGTACGGCGCATAAACGAAGTTCCTATTTCGCCTTAAACTGCACCACAATGCGGTATTCGTCGTCATAAGGGTTGCCGTTGAGAATAGGCACAACCTTGAATTTATACGTACCCCCGGGGGTAAGGTTTGAAAGCGTGCAGCTTTTATTTGTCGTTTCGTTTATAAGGACATAATCGTTAATATTATTATTGTATGCGTAAATCATAAAGGAATCAGGGGTTATCCCCTTATCCCAGGGGAATATTTTTGACCAGGATAATGTCGCTCTTCCGTTTCTTATATTTGTTACGCCGGCTTTTTTATTCCCGAGGCTGAGGTATCCTGAATTGGATTTATATGCGTATGCCATAAGGGTTGATATTTTACCTGCGTCGGAGGTTTTGTTGGAAAAAGGAATCCCGCAGTGGCTGGCGTACTTCTGAGCATTGGAGTTCCTTTTACAGAATATAGTAACGTTATCGGAACCCTCAAAAACTCCGTCGCCGTTATAATAAACAAGTGAATTATTGAATTTCGTTTCGGTCGAAGCAACCAGAACGCTTACCAGGCTCTTACAGTTTGCGAAAGCCCACATTTCAACATTGTTGACATTGGCGGGAATGACGACTGACTGAAGAGAATAGCAGCTTTCAAACGCCCTTCCGTCAATTTTGGTAAGTGTTGACGGGAGGGAAACCTTTGTCGCGTTGACGCAGTCCCTGAACAAATTGAACCCTATGCCCTTAATGCCTTCGTCAACGGCAATGCTTTTTATCAGGTGCTTATATTCGCTCCAGGGAATATCCGTAAGCTCGGAATCGGAGTAACCCTTTATAAAACCCATACCCGAAACCGTAAGCTTGTAATCCGGGTCTATAATCCAGTTTTGGCTTTCTTCCTCATTTTCTTCCCCGGAATTTTTCTTCGAACCGTCCCGGCTTTCAAAAGAGCCCGAGGCAATTTCAGTTATAATTTCCTCAGGTGCTTCCGAATCGCCGGAAACAGACGTTTCCTCGGCTGAAACGTCAGATGAAATGCTGAAAATAAACAAAAGGCTCAGAAGAAGTGAAAATACTGATTTTACTGTTTTGTTCATAATTATAATAAATATTATATTTGTGTTTTACTACAAATAATATTCCCTTCATATAATATATTATAAATATTATAACATAAATTCTTAAAAACCACAAGTACTTAATATAAATACAACCATTGTTAGTATATTGACAAAAACAATAATATGTTATATAATATTAATAACTAAAAGATAGAATTATGGTGTTTATTATTTAGTGATTTTGAATATTTTATAATTAATATGATAAAGTAATTG
>DBCY01000001.1 GCA_002293295.1 Ruminococcus sp. UBA946
CCGAATATTTAGCCTTTATGGAGCACTAGTACTACAGTTGTGAGTATCTTGGAATGCAACATATTGGCGTTATAGAATTAACAATGAACAAGTAACAATGAACAATAGAGGAAGAAATACATTGATTAATCGCAAAGCGGTATTGTCAGGAAAAAGCGAGCGGTAGCGAGCGAGTCTTAAATGTGAGAATTTTCCTTCATTGTTCATTGTTCATTGTTAATTATTAATTGATACTTGGTCATATGTATCTGCAATCCGGTTTAAATCGAAAATTTTAGTATGAATACCCTTGCTTTTCGCATACCTTACGGTTTGCCCCGTTCCGCTTTTATAATCGGATATCATTGCAATAAGTTTATCCGAATTATCAATCATATATTCATTTCTTTTCTGCATGCAGCTTCTGTGATATTCTTCGCTGACATAGACAACGGAGTCGGCTTTATGTATAATATTCCCGAACTGCCATTTTTCAATCCCGCGCATACGGTCGCCGTGCCCTTTATAAGGGGCTGCGGCAACAAGCTTTATGCTGCTGTTCTGTGACTTGATTTCAAGCACCATTTCGCCTGCCCACAGGTCGACGCCCCTCGCAAGACCAGTAATAAAACAATTGTAACCGCCGTTTATACTGTCAATAATTTCTTTATAAAGCATACTTTTTATTATTTTTACGACATATGAATTATTATCGCCCCGGTCGGGAAGACCTTCGGGACGGTGACCTGAAAAACATACGGTTCTGCTTTTGTCAATTAAAAATTTATCCATAGAAAATTTCCCCTAAATTATATATATCGGTTTGTTCCGGCAACCGCCCTTATTCCTCATTCCTGAATCCTCACGCCTAATTATAGCACAAACATTCCTTTTTTTCAATAGTTTATCTAATAATATAAAGGATTTATTTTAATATGAACCTGAAGGAAAAAGCGAAAAACCTTAAATTACACATTCCCGTTATATTTTTATGCTTGAAAAGCAAAGAAACGCCGTTAGCGGCAAAAATATCAGCAGGGGTGACGATAGCGTATTTTCTGTCTCCGGTTGACTTAATCCCAGATTTTATCCCCGTTCTGGGTTATCTTGACGATATGATAATACTCCCCCTTTTAATTGCACTTACGATAAAGCTTATACCGAAGGAAACCATGGAAAAATATAAAAAGGAAGCTGAAAGCCGCGGAGAAGCCGGAATAGCGAAGAAATGGTATTTTGCCGTTCCCGTTATTATTATTTGGATGTCAATACTGTTTATTATCATAAAAGCTGTAATCCTGTGAATCCATATTATTAATTCTTACGGAGGTATTTAGAATGAATGATTTTTTAAAACGCGCATGGGCGGAGGTTCACCTTGACAGGGCGGAAAAAAACCTTCGGATTTTAACCGGGCTGCTTGATACGGAGCATACAAAACCCGTATGCGTTGTAAAGGCAAACGCTTACGGTCACGGCGACGCGGAGCTTATGAAGCTTTACCAGGGGATGGGAATCGGTTTTTTTGCCGTTTCCAATATAAACGAGGGGATTAAGCTCAGGGAAAACGGGTGCAGCGGCGATATAATTGTCCTGAGCTGGAGTCCCTCCGATAAAGGCTCTATGGCAGCTATACACAGTAATAACCTGATTCAGGCGGCGGTATCATATGAGCACGCACTTGAAATGTCAGCAAATTCGCCGGGGGAAATACGCGTTCATGTAAAGCTTGACACCGGCATGGGCAGGGTAGGGTTAAATGCCTTTGATACCGGCGAATGCGCAGAGACGGTAAAAAAAATATCCGAAATGAAAAATCTAAAAGCGGAAGGGATTTTCACCCATTTTGCGGCTGCGGACAGCTTGAGCAAAGATAAAACCGATTATACCGGAGAACAGAAAAGGCGTTTTTCTGAGGTCGTCCGCAAATGTGAGGACTTAGGCGTAACCTTTATTCACAGGCATTTTACCAACAGCGCCGGGGCTATAATACATAAGGATAACGCCAGCACTCTCGCAAGGCTCGGAATTACCCTTTACGGACTGACTCCCGAAATCAGCCTTCCCTTGCCGGAAGGACTTCAACCCGTTATGGATTTTAAAGCCTGCGTTTCGCAAGTTAAAACAATTCATAAAGGGCAGTCGGTCAGCTACGGCCGTACCTTCATTGCCGAAAGGGATACGAAGGTCGCAACAATCCCTGCCGGTTATGCCGACGGATACCCCCGCCTTCTTTCGGGACGTTCCGAGGTTCTTGTAAAAGGCAGAAGGGCAAAGGTAATCGGCAGGATTTGCATGGACCAGATGATGATTGACGTGACGGATATCCCCGGTGTAAAAATGGGCGATATATGCACACTTATCGGGCGGGACGGCGGAGAGACTGTAACCGCTGACGAAATCGCTGAAATATGCGGCACTATAGGATATGAAATTGTCTCAGGCATCAGTTCCAGGGTGCCCAGGGTATATTATTAGTACTAATTAAAAATTAACAATTAACAATTAACAATGGCGGTATGATTTTTAATTATTATATTAAAACTTTTAGGCGTTACGAGGTACAAGGATAAATATAACATACTGTATATTTATAAGCAGACATTATCAAGA
>DBCY01000130.1 GCA_002293295.1 Ruminococcus sp. UBA946
CGGCGGCGCAACAAAAGGTTTATCCACAAAAACATTGAAGATATGAAGTCCGTTTTCGTTTGTATGTATTTTATAGCTGTTCATAATTTCATCCCGCAGCTCGGGTTTGATGTAATGCAGCGCTCCGCTTGAATAAATAATATCATAATTATGATGAAGTTCACAATTGCAAATATCGCGGGTATACGCGTGTACATACACGCCCGATTTTGAGGAGAGGCGTTTTAATTTTTCAACCCCCGCTTCCGAAATGTCAAACGCGCTGACGCTATAACCGCACTTAGCCAGAAATACGGCGTCCTTGCCCTCTCCGCAGCCTATATCAAGAATATTTACATGCCAGTCCGGCGGCATTAGCTTTATTATATCCAGGCACATTTGGGATGGAACTATACCCCAGCAATATTCATCGGAGCTGGTGTATATATTCTGATAATTATGATGAAAAGACATAATAACCTCCTTATAACGGTTTATAAATTTAAATTATCTTCAAAAAACAAAATAAAGTTGTCTGTCGTTTCGGCGCTGTCGTGAATATGACCGCCTGAGAACTCCACGAGCTCATTCGCTATGCCATTCTCCTCCAGCAAAGAGGAAAAATACTGACAAGCCGGAGGAATCCAAGGATAATAATCCTGAGGGCTGTATTCAATGTGGATAGCTTTTAATTGCGTGGGTAAGCTTATGTACGCGTTGATTTTACTTTCCAAGCCGCCGTATCCGTTTTCCCATTTCTCCACCACCGCGTTGTCTTCCTTACTGCCGTCAAAGACAGGTATATCGAAGTAGGGCGGCTCCGCCTTATCAATATTCGGAGCAAAAGCCGCCGCGTAACTCTCCTTAATATCTCTCGGCCAACCGGAAAACGCCTTCGTCAGGCCATCATCGGCGAACAGTCCCGGTGCGATTGTAAAAAGACTGGAAAATGTATCGGGGTATTTAAGCGCGATACTCACCGCACCGTAACCACCCATTGAATAACCGGATATCCCTCTGCTGTCCTTATCGGATATCGTTCGGAAATTATCGTCAACATAAGAGACTATGTCGTTGACAATATAATCCTCCCAGTTCCCAATGACAGGGGAGTTGGTATAAAAGCTGCCTCCCAGCTTATTTGTACCGTCAACACCGATAAGGATGAATTCTTTACCGGGATTTGATTCCATGTGTGCGGATACAGTATCGTAATAGCCGAATATCTCCGATTCGCTTCCGCCGTAACCGTGTAAGTAATACACTACAGGATAAGCTTTTTCAGAGCTGTAATAAGAAGGAGGCAGCAAAACCAGAAGCGGTCGCTCAAGCTCTTCTTCATATTGATTATTCGTCAAAGACGGCGCCGGTACACCATCAAGATGGAGAACCAGTTCCTGTTCAGCAGCTTCGGGGGAAGCTTCCGTGGATTCCGCTTCGGAGGTTGAAACACTAGACTCCGGCGGTGATGAAAAAATGCTGTTTTGCCGGCAAGCGGTAAGGCAGAGTGTAGCAAGCGCGATTAATAACAGCGTAATAATTGTACGTTTCATAGGAATATCCGCCTTTCGGTTTTATTTTCTTCTTTTCGCTATAATTCTTTCCGGATTTATAATCTATTTATATCTTATTTTCGAAGGTTCTGTAATATTGCCTCAAAAGTAGTATCAACCAGCTTTTTCACCTCCGGTTCTATAAAAAGCGTCATACCGCAGGCACAGGTACATGCAATACCGTGGATAAAAAGCCACATTGACGAACAAAGCGTATATGCGTCAGTTCGGGTAAGATTATAGTCCTTCTGTACCGATACAAGCAAACTATCCGTATTTGTAAAAACTACTGAAAGAATATCCGCAATAGAATATTCTGTTTCATTTTCTTTTATAAACATCATAGTGAATAATTTCGGTTCGGATTTCGCAAACCTGATATAATCTATACGTCTGAAAGCGTTACTGTCAGCGCCTTTATTTAGTACATAAGTATGGTATAGGTTTTTCGCTTCACTATAAACTGCATTCCGTACTTCCTCCATATTTTTAAATTCTGTAAATATCGGCTGTGATGAACAATTCAGCTCCTCTCCAAGATTCCGGGCTGTTAGCTTTGAAATCCCTCCTCTTCTTACGATGTTCAAACCGGCTTCTGTTATCTGTTCCCTTGTATACTTAGGCTTGGGAGGTATAATTATCACCTTCTTAAATAAAATTTAACCTTATATTTCTGAAAGGCATGATAGTTATCAGTTGTATATACTATTTCAATTGTTATATAACATCAATTATAGTATAACATAAAGTTTTTTACCTGTCAATATGTAAAATAACAGTAACTATATGATAAAAACGTATATCCAAAACTAAAAATCAATATAATTCTGTATATAACAATAATTACAGGGTGTGTCAGTAAATTCTGAACACACCCTAATCAGTAAAAATAATATATTTATGAATCCATCCCGACCTGAATTGCTTTCATATTGTTTTCGATAAGCTGGGTTTTTGAGGGGGGAACAATTTTTTCGATAGCTTTTTTAAAGGTTTCCTTTGATATTATACCCGTTTCCTTAATAAGCTTTCCCAGAAGAATGATATTAGCCCCGCCTTTGAGGTTATTTTCTGTCTCCAGGTCGGTTGCGGGTATATAAAAAACATTGACGTCTTGCCGGGTAACAGGGGAGTCGACAATAGTGCTGTCGCAAATCACAGTTCCTCCGGGACGAACGCTTCCGATGAATTTTTCAAGTGACGGCGAGTTCATAGCAATTAATACAGCAGGTTCGATAACAAGCGGAGAACCGACCGGTTCGTCGGAAATAACAACCGAACAGTTGCAGGTGCCTCCCCTCATTTCAGGACCGTAAGAAGGGAGCCATGAAACCTCCTTATTGTCAATAAGCCCCGAATAGGCAAGTACCTTTCCCAAAAAAAGTATGCCCTGACCGCCGAACCCCGCCAGAATAATATCGTGCGTCATTGCTGGTTATCCTCCTTTGCCGTTTTATCTTTATATACGCCGAGGGGATAATAAGGAATCATTTCCTCTTTAAGGCGTTTCAGTGAATCTACCGGGGACATACCCCAGTTTGTGGGACAGGTGGAAAGCACCTCGACAATTGAAAAACCAAGCTTGTTTTTCTGGTTTTCAAAAGCCTTGCGGACAGCCTTCTTAGCTTCGCGGACATGGGGAACCGAATCTACGGCAACACGCTGCGCCAGGGCGGTGCCGTCCAGTGTTGACAGCATTTCGCATACTTTAATCGGGAAGCCCTGTACTGATGTGTCGCGTCCGTAAGGGGTCGTTTGTGTAATTTGTCCCGGCAATGTGGTGGGAGCCATCTGACCGCCGGTCATTCCGTAGGTTGTGTTATTCACAAATATAACGACAATATTTTCTCCCCTGGTCGCCGAATGTACGGTTTCGGCGGTGCCTATTGCGGCAAGGTCGCCGTCGCCCTGGTAGGTGAAGACAAACTTATCGGGATTTGCCCTCTTAACGCCTGTCGCGACTGCGGGAGCGCGTCCGTGGGGGGCTTCTATCATATCACAGTTGAAATAATCATAAGCCATAACGGAGCAGCCCACAGGACAAACGCCTATAGTATCGCCTTCAATACCCATTTCGTCAATAACCTCGCAGACGATTCTGTGTATAATGCCGTGGGTGCACCCGGGGCAGTAATGAAAGGTAATATCGGCAAGAGCCTTAGGTTTTTCAAATACGACAGCCATTATGCATTACCTCCTGTTTTCTTTATTTCCTCAAGGATTTCCGACGGCTTCGGAATTATCCCGCCCGTTCTTCCGAAAAATCCGACCGGTTTTGAACAGTTAAGGGCAAGCTTGACGTCGTCAATCATCTGACCCATTGACATTTCGCAGCAAAGAACGGTATGAGCGTTTTTACAGGCTTCGTTGATTTCTTTTACGGGGAATGGCCATAAAGTTACTGGTCTGAAAAGTCCGGCTTTTATACCGCTTTCACGTGCAAGATTAACGGCGGATTTCGCTATTCTCGCGGTTGCCCCGTATGCGGCAACTATAATATCGGCGTCTTCGTATAAATAAGCTTCAGCCTGCGCATGATTCGCTTTCAGTTCTTCATAGCGTTCAAACCTGTTTTTTACGGAGTTTTCCAGGGCGTCCGGCTGAAGGTAAAGCGAATTTATGATATTATGTTTACGTTTGTTTCCGTGGCCGTTTGTTGCCCATGGTTTTTCAGGAAGTTCTGTTTTCTTTTCAGGGAAGGTAACGGGTTCCATCATCTGACCGAGCAGACCGTCGGCGAGTATAATAACCGGCATCCGGTAAGAATCCGCCATATCAAAAGCTTTTGTTACGGTATCTACCATTTCCTGCACAGAACAGGGAGCATAGACAAGAACATGGAAATCACCGTGTCCGATTGCCTTTGTAGCCTGCCAGTAATCAGCCTGAGAAGGCTGTATTCCGCCAAGACCCGGTCCCCCGCGCTGAACGTTGATGATAACGCATGGTAAATCCGAGCCGGCAATATAGGAAATACCCTCGGCTTTAAGGGAAATCCCGGGCGAGGACGAAGACGTCATTACCCGAACGCCCGAAGCCGAAGCTCCTAACACCATGTTTATGGCGGCAATTTCAGATTCAGCCTGAAGGAAGACACCGCCCTCCTTAGGCATTTTCTTTGACAGGTATGCTGAGATTTCAGTCTGCGGCGTGATTGGGTAACCGAAAAAGCATTTGCATCCGGTGCGTAAAGCGGCTTCGGCAATAGCCTCGTTGCCCTTCATCAGATTTCTTTCCAAATTTGTTAAACCTCCTGTTTTATACTGAAGAGACGCTTTGTAAAGCGTCTCCCGCTTGTTTGTTCAGAACATGTTCTTAAATATACAGCGGTTCCTCTTCCGGTACTGTATAATCATAATAATCATAGTCCGGAGTATCATAATATCCGGAGGGGACAGCTTCCGACGGTTTAAGCTTGCTTCCCGTCAATACGCTGAAAAGAATGTAAAAATCCTTATACTGGTCGTCATGGAGGTAGTCATAGACAATCTGCATTGCAGTTCCTTTTTTAATTACAAGCCCCGGTTTAAACTCTGTTGCCGATACACCCTGAACATAACCGTAATAATTAGCCATTGCAATGTATCCGCAGTACCGGCTTTTTGTGCCGACGTCGTTAAAAGGCGCGAAGAAAATTCCCGGGATTTCGGCGGTCTGAGCTGCCGAACCTGTTTTTATATTAATGGCGGCTTTGGCAAATTCCGCCTTAGTCATGGGTACCGAGTAATCAGTTTTAGGCTGTTTGGGGTCCCATTCGGGTGAATTCTGCCGCTCAGCTGTCCAGATTATATTGTTCCAGTAGCTTGCATTGTCGATTTTGCTCATCAGAAGAGCGAATTCCAATATTGAAATATTATCATCCGGCTTGAATTTACTATCTTCTGTGATAATAATACTGTAATCAAGAAGGGTTTTTATAGCCTCCTCATTTTTATGCCCTTTAATATCTGTGTATACAATTTCCTTCTTATCTTTTTTCTCCGTCACTTTATAAAATGCGGTTCCGTCATAATAAAGCCTTTCGCCGTTTTTAGCGTTAAGCGTGAAGGTTGAATCAAACCCGTAGGTAAGGTAACTGTGTGATTTCCTTTGTAAATCAAGGAAACCGTCATAATAAAGCTCGGGAATCATTTTCCTGAACAGGTTTTTATATGCGTCTTCTTCGGAAATATGTGAAGCGTCCGGGAATTCGGCGTCATATTCATGGTTATAGCCGAATGACAGCAGTTCGCCTGTTCCGTCTATTTTGAAATTCATGTAATTCTCATAATACGGAACATTATTTGCATAACGCGTATATTTCAGGTTTGCATTCGTCTTGTATCTGGTAAAATCAGTTCTGTTTTCGTTGTATACCAAATAATCGTCATAATAAATACTTTCGGATTCATACTCCCTGAAAGTGTTTTTTGTATAATATGCCCCGGCTTCTTCGGCTATTTTTTCAGCCGCCGCCTGTGACAGGGATTTAAGAGGTATATTTTTGCTGTTTTCCGCATAACTGTAATTTTTGCTGAATCTTATTATATCACCTGTTATTGCGTCCATTGAAACGTTAAGGGATATGCCGTCCTTGGTTTTATCGGAGCTGGAAAACCTGTAATTGAGCTGCCATAACGGGGTTAATTCACCTTTTGGGTTCGTGTAGTTAGAAAGGGAAGCCCCCGATTCGATAAGCTCGCTGTTAAAAACTATATATTTATCCTTTTTTATAATGTTAAGGGCTTCTTCCTTTGTCAGATACACGCTTTTTTTCTCAAGCTCCGCCAATTCCGCTTCCGAAAGTCCCGCGTTATCGCTTGATTCTTCCATAGCTGCGGGAGCTTCAGCTATTATTTCTGCGTCACTAGTTAATTCATCCGTATTCCATTCATAGCTGTCTGTTTTGCTGTAATATTTTATATCGTCATAAATGGATGTTTTCTTCCCCGTAAGTGCGTCTATTTCGGTCATACCGTGCTTTTCAGGATTATATACAAGCTTGATTTCACTTATGTATTCCTGTTTTTCCTTATCATACCGATTGAATTTCTGATAGGAAAGGTTAAGCTTTCCGGTGGATTTTTTATAAATTTCCTGAACCTCCGCTATTGATATAGCTTTAGAAACCTGCGGAACCGTAAGGTCGTTCCACCATTCCATCCGCATTTCTATAAGCCTTCCTGTATCGCGGTCAATCCTTAAATAACCGCCGTTGAAGGAAATATCAAGACCGTCATTACTTCGTTTTACAGAATATCTCCTTTCATTGTTGGTCAGGCTTTGTGAACCGTCAGCCTCAACCGTATAAGTCCCTTTAATTCCGGGATTATAATTCCTGGTATAATTCTGGGCTGTCTTTAGCATTTCCACATCGGAAAGCTTAGCGAACCTCATCTTGCCGTAGGATGAATAATTCTTGTCATAATGCTGATATGAGGTGATAATACCGTCTGCATAATTAGTACCGTAAATATAATTTACAGTTATAATCTCAAGTTCTATGAATTTTTCATTGTTTTCCCAACTTCTGTAATCGCCAATTTTTAACAAGGAAAAATCCTCATCCTTAAATTTTTCGTCAGGTTTTGCGTAAAGCCACTTGAAAGTGTAGTAAGAGAATCCGTATCTTGTAGTCACGTCATATTCGAAAACATTAAACTTGGAGCTAAGTTTTATCCTGTCTTTGATTTCGACTATCGAATCCGTCAGTTTCTTCTGTGCCTCCTCTTTCTCCTTTAAAAGCTGCGCTTCAGTTTTAATGCCTTCTTCACTGACTTGGCTGTCTTCCGCAAAAACCGATGTTCCGGTTAAAATGACCAGCGCTGACATAAGAATAAACGATATTAGCTTTTTCATAATATACACCCGTACCTTTCATCCATATTATTAATGAAAATCATTGGAAAATATAATATATAGCCAAAATAACTCCCATTAATAATAAAACAATTTAAAATATGAAAATTTTTCATAATTATAAATTATTTTTCTACGGTTATAGCACAGTCGGGGCACATAACAGCGCACATGGCACAGCCGATACAAAGGGAATCATCGGTACAGCGAGCCGTAAAATAACCTTTGCGGTTACGTTTTTCCTTTTGCAGCTTAACTATTTTTTTAGGGCATGAAACGGTGCAAAGCGAACACCCTTTACATTTTTCAAAATCCACAGTAATCTTAGCCATTTGAACTCCTTTCAGATAAAACAAAAAAATTAGTATAAATCCCAGATTTTCTTAACATAAATATCAACAGGAAACGGATTGATAACATCGGCGTCAATTCCGTACGGAACAGCTGTATATACTACCGGCAATCCGGTAATTTCTGAAATATCAGCGGCGAACTGATTGGAGTTCTGAAGCGTACCCGCGGCAGTATCACCGGAAAGATTTGAATTATTTACGATGCCGGTATGTTTTAGTTTAGAAACCGTTTCAATTTCATACATAAGCTTAACGGCTTCGGCTGCCGTTCTGGTCAGGTACCTGTATTTATTGATGACATAAAGCATTTCTGTATCATCTTTCAGTTCATCAAATGATTCGGCATAACGCCCGAGCGCAACCGCACCGGCGTCGTCGCCGCCCACATCGATTATAATATATCCGTCGCCGCGGACAATTCCTTCAAGGTCAAATGAGATTGCGGGTATATCCAGGTTTGAGTTTGCATACACAGGAGCAATCAGCTCAATTTTATTGTTCCCGAACAATTCGTTAAAATCAGCCGAACGAAAATACGGGTTCACAATATCAAGGTCGACAACCGTAACCTTTCCGCCTTCTTTTGTTATATACATGGCAAGGTTAGCGGAAAAATTTGTTTTACCGCTTCCGTAATGCCCCGTTATTATGTTTATTTTCTTCATATCTACCTTCTCTGTAATTCAGAAGTTTATATATCCTGAATCTATTCAACAGAAATAATATAATAATATACAGGCTGTCCTCCGTTAATAAGCATAACCTCTATATTATCGCCTGCTTTATTTTGAATATATGACTGAAGCTCCTCCGCTTTTTCATCGGTAACGTCGGCTCCGTAAATAATTGTTATAAAGCCGGAATCACTCTTCATAAGCTTCTTGGTAAGCTTATAGGCGGCTTTGGAAACATCCTTTTCGGTAAATGACAGCTTTCCGTTGTCAAGCGCCAGTATTTCGCCTTGTTTTATTTCATGCCCGCCGAAATCACTGTCGCGCGCGGCAAAGGTAACAAGACCCGTGCTTACCTTTTCAAGCGCCTTTGTCATGCTAAGGCGGTTGGAATCAAAATCGGCGTCGGGATTAAAGGCAAGCATTGCGCTCATGCCCTGAGGTATGGTGCGCGTCTGCAAAACACATACCTTACGGTCGGCAAGCTTAACAGTCTGCTCAGCGGCAAGTATAATATTCTTGTTGTTCGGCAGGATAAAAACAATTTCAGCGGGAGTTGCATAAACGGCTTGTAAAATGTCGTCGGTGGAAGGATTCATAGTCTGTCCTCCGCGGACAATACAGTCGGCGCCTAAATTCCGGAACATCTCCTCAATGCCGTTTCCGGAAGCAACCGCAACAAAACCGTATTTCTTTTCGGGAGATACCGGTGTAAAGCTTTGACGCTTAACAACAGCCGCTTCCTTTATTTTGTTTTCATGCTGATAACGCATGTTGTCGATTTTCATATTAACAAGCGCTCCGAATTTCAAACCCTCCTCAATAGCGTTTCCCGGATGGTCGGTGTGGACGTGGATTTTAATGATTTCATCATCGTCAACGCATACGACGCTGTCGCCTATAGTTTCAAGGAAAGCCCTGAGCAAAGCGGTATCCTTGGCGTCAGGTTTTTTATTAACGATATACTCGGTACAGTAACCGAAAACGATTTCCCCGTCGGCATCGCCGACTACAGTTCCCGAAACGGAAGAATCAACGGAAACATCTGTTTTTGTTACTGAGGATATAACGCTTTTGCCCATAAAAATATCAAGCATTGAATTCCAGATTATAACAATACCCATACCTCCGGCATCTACGACTCCGGCTTTTTTCAATACGGGCAAAAGCTCGGGCGTTTCTTCAAGAGTTATTTCCGCCTGTCTGCAGACTTCAGTCCATAAAGAAATAATATCGCAGCTGCCTCCGGCATTATCGCCGAGAACCGATTTAGCTTTGTCGGAAGCAATACGGGCAACGGTGAGAATAGTGCCTTCTGTAGGGTTCATTACGGCTTTATACGCGCTTTCAACGCCGGTTTCAAGCGCTTTGCAGAAATCATAGCAGTCAGCTTCTTTTTTGCCTGCGAACGCTTTGGCGAATCCTTTGAACAGGAGTGACAGAATTACGCCCGAATTTCCTCTTGCCCCGCGCAGTAAAGCAGATGCAGTCGCGTCGGCAACCTGAGAAACCGTAATAAAGTCATCCATAACCTGCAGCTCCCTAAAAGCGTTATTCATAGTCATGGACATATTAGTACCCGTATCGCCGTCAGGCACGGGATATACATTAAGCTCGTCAACCTCGCGTTTTTTATTTGCAATGGCGACAGCGCCGTTAATAAAAGCATCCCTTAGCATTTTACCGTTAATCACTTGACTTCAAACCCCTTTATCAATTGAATGACTGTTAATCCTTAATGCCGTCAATAAATACGGAAATACGTGAAATTTTCAAACCGGTTTTTTCTTCGACGGTATACCTTATTTTATGAACAAGACTGTCGGTAACAGCTTTTATATTCGTACCGACCAGAACGGTAATATGTATTGTAACGGCAAGCTTACCGTCCTTAGCGGATAACGATACGCCGCTTTTACGGGCAAAATCAACTTTGCGTATAAGGGAATGCAGCAGTGTTTCAGATTCCGTTATATTAATGTCAACAACTCCGAAACAAGTTGAAACTGTATGCGAAATCAAAGAAACAAGATATTCCCTGGATATTCTTGTAGTCCCAAGGTAATTTTCTACTGTAATCATATATAATCATCTCCATAATATTAATCTGAGCAATAATAATTTAAATTATAGCATACTCTGTTTAATTTTTCAAGGGCTGTACGAACTTTTATAAAATTAATTTAAATTGATTATATACACGGTAATATAGTCTGCTAATAATTAAAGCCTTGACAGCATTGTAAAAACTTTGTATAATTGAAATGTAAAACCATTCAGGTTTACAAATACATAAAAACGGTGTTTAAATGGATAGAGAAAAATTTTACGAAGCCCGGCAAAAAGTTATGTCAGGCGGTCATTTGTATGCGGGAATAGGAACATACGGCGAAAAGACGGTTCATGCCGTCCTTAAAAACTATTTCCAGCCATATGACGCTGGTCATGAGCAGAAAATCGGCGGATTTATCGCCGACATTGTCGGAGAGGACGGAATCATTGAAATACAGACAAGCGGATTCGATAAGCTGAGAAAAAAGCTGGAGGCGTTTTTATCGGTTGCAAGGGTTACGGTTGTCCACCCTATAGCATATAACAAATGGATTATCAATACAGACGCCGAAACCGGGAATACGGGCAAAAAACGCAAATCCCCGCATAAAGGCAATGTTTACGGCATATTCCCTGAACTGTATAAAATAAAAAGATTTATTTCCGATGAGAATCTCAGCATATGTATAGTTATGCTTGATATTGAAGAATACAGAACACCTCCCGAAACAAAGGGGCTCAGACGGGGGAGAAGGAAGGGATATACTATATACGACCGTATACCGGCAGAAATAAATGAGGAGGTATTGTTAAGGGAAAAAACTGACTGGCTTTATTTTATACCGGCATCAATAAAAGAAAAAGAATTTACTTCACTTGATTTTTCAAAAGCTGCCGGTATTTCATTTTCACTGGCACAAATAACACTGAATGTTTTAACCGTAACCGGAGCAGTGGAGCGAACCGGTAAAAAAGGAAACTATTTTATTTATTCGGCAAATAATTTTTATATATAANNCTGTTGACAAATTTTATTTAATATGGTAAACTGTATTTACCATAATTTACAGACTTCCTGCTGAATCTTAAGGGGTCTGACGAAAGGATGTTTTCCATGGTCTCGTCTAATGTAATTATAACATCGCTTATAGTTTTTTTTATCGGAGGGGTAGCGCCTGCAATAACCGGTATTATTCTGCTGGCGACAAAGAAGCTGAAAGGCTCGGCTTTCTGGTGCGGAGTTGTTGCCTATATTATAANNTTATAATATTAATTTTTATTACTGTAACTTCGCTGTATTTGATTATAACAGATACTGAAATGCTGGAGCCGGACAGTATTTTTAACATCGTTCTTCAGGGGATTTATACTGTGCTTAATACTGCCGCATTAGCTGTGTCCATATTCTTTATACTGCAGCAAAGCCGCAGCTACAGGGGAGCCATATCCTGCGGAATCGGCTTCGGCGCCGTAAACGTTATTGCAACCGGACTCGGAATGATTTCGTATTACTATAACGCTGTTCTGATTAACAGCGGCAGATTTAACGCTTTGTATGACGCTGCCCTTGAATTAAACACTATAACCGATGAACAGGTAACTGAAATCAAAAGAACCTTTCTTGAATTAACGCCGTCTGATATTATTCTGTCATTATTAAATGTTATTGCCGTAGCCCTTCTTTATACCGCTATGTCGATAGTTATTATTAAAGGCTTGTTTATTAAGAAAAAGTTTTTACTTACGCTGGCAGCCTTTGGAATGCACCTTGCGGTTACTTTAGCCGGATTATTAATTCCGGATACAACGGCTGCAGTTATTGTTATTACCGTTTTAGGAGCGGCAGCGCTTCTTTGTACCATACGCCTTGTTAAAGAACCCCCGCAGCCTGAACCCGCCAAACCCGACCCCTTTATGCAGTCAGTAGAGGGCGCTAAAAAAGACCCGTTTAATTCCGATTTGGATTCAGCCGACTAATACTAATTAATAATTAAAAATT
>DBCY01000171.1 GCA_002293295.1 Ruminococcus sp. UBA946
TTTTCCTTTTTAACCGGTAATGCCCTTAATGCGCTAAACCGCGGGGTTCGGGGCGGAGCCCCGTTATTTCCCAGATTCTTTCATATCCCGGTTTACACTACCAAAAAAACCGCCAAAACTTTCCGGCGGTTGTCTTTTATGATATTATTCGCGCGTTGCAGAAGCAGGGCGATATATGGCGGTCAACCTTCATGTCACAGACAAAAGAAGGTGATACCATGAGTGACGTTCTTGCGATATTTCAGGTTGTTTTCAGCGCGATGTCTTTTGTCGTTATGCTTATAACCCTTATCGTATTGCTCATAAAAGCCATGAAGAACAAAAAGAAATAACCGCGCCCTCCTGCAAAGGTTAACGCGGTTATACCGTTGTAATTCGCGGTTGACCGTCAAGCCTTGCGGCTGTGACGATTGAAGCGGGTGTATCCTCACTCGCTTCCTTTTATTCTATCCGCATTATACAAATTTTATGAATAAGTCGCAAGTAATTTGAAAACGGGGAAAAATATGAAGACAATGCTTACCGACGACAGAAATTTTGATTTATTGATGTTGGATAAGGTTTATCCCATACGGTTAAGTATGAATGCTTTACATTTATTGGAAAAAAGGTACGGGAGCCTTGCGGAGGCTGTGAGCGCGTTTTTTAGCGGTAAGCCGGAAACGTGTGTGGAAGCTGTGATTGAGTTTGTGCATGTGTTGGCGAGGATTGATAAAAGGAAGATTGAAAAACTGTTAAATGTAAGCCGTTTTGATGGGATTTTAAAATCTGTTAAGACTGCCATTGAAAACGGGCTTCCTCCGAAGGAAGACGGGCGTTATGAGGGTGAAAACCACGGCGATGATTCGTTGGACTGGGATAGGCTTTATTTTATAGGGCGGTATCGGCTGCTGATGAGTGACAAGGAATTTTGGGGATGTACGCCAAGGCGGTTTTGGAAGTTGAGCGATATGTGGGTTAAATATAATGTCGGGGAACCGGACAGCCTTGATGATTATGATAAAAAGGAGATATTTACCGGGCCGATGTTTGGGGGCGGGAAGAAGCTGAGGGTGGTTAAATAGACGCGGGGAAATAAGAAATTAATATAAATTTTGTAAATTAGTTGACAGCATATGGTAATACATGATATATATTTTCCATTTTAATCCAATGTATAGAGAATAGGGGCATTTGTGCATGTAATATGCACAGTATGAATATTGTGCATTAAATTAAGTGTAAAAACGCATATGTATGCATAATTATTCACAATATAAAAAAGCCTTTAACTCTGTATTATATTTTTATAGAATAAATTTTAATTGTTTGCATAGAATTACGATTGGGATGATTTCCTAGGAGGATTTCTATGTCAAACAAAAGGGTTGTCCGAATAGCGGATTATACAAAGGAGACGAATATGACTGCTACAGCTTATGCACAGGAAGCAAGTATGCAAACTACAGAACAACAAGGAACATCCAATGGTATGCCGGTTATTGGTGCTGATACCCTTAAGCAATATCATCAAAGAGCGTTGGATTTCCGGCAAAATGATGAAACATTAAAACTTTCAAGAAGGATGGATATTAGGAAAAAAAACACAGGAGTTATATCCAATACGGATGGATTTGAAGAAATAGCGTATGAGTTTATGAGGGAAGCTTATGAAATTACAGTTGAATTATTAAATAATAACTAAGGGGATAAAAATGGCTTTCATTGCTGATGACGTATTGGTTGAGATGGAGACAAAAAGGGCGGCGGATGAATGTATATTATATGATATGATTGTAAAAGGATATTATGTGTTTATTGATAATGCGAATCAATGGTTAATTAACCAACACGCAGCAGCCAAGCGTGCGAAAACAAACGACAACAAGCCATTCGACGATCTCACTTTAGAGGCAACATTAATATGTGTTTTGGTTTGAAGCCAATTAAAAAATGACTCAATGGGTTGACGCACTGCAGAAACTGCACTTGAATACATTTTTTGCCAATACGAAAACTCTTTCTGCCCTTTATTCAACTTAATCGGGGTCAGAATAGAAACATTATTACTTTGCTTTAGCGAAACCTCCCAAGCGGATTCTTTGTATGCCTTATCAGCAAAGATATTTACATTATATACATCATAAAGCATCCGCTTTGCGACGGGCAAGTCATTCTCAGATGCCTGAGTCACTGTTATGGCTGTTGGCAACGGAATTGTTTGGTATCTGCTTTGGGCAAATAAATGTAGCTTCACACCGTAGTAATACATCCCTTTTGAGCCGCAATAACCTTTATTGCATATCTCAGAAGCAACACGGGCAGATGAACTTCGTTTTGCTCCGGCTACGATTATAGGCATGGAATCAATCAGGTATGTGCTTACTTCCGGAGATATGTCCATGCTTTTAAGTAAAACATCGACAAGCATTTCAAAGGCATCTGCGAGATAGCATATCCGCTTATTGAAAGCTTGATAACTTGGAAGCTTTGGAAACCAGCTTGCATAATTGTCTCGAATGTATTGATATATCGCCTTAGCTTCAAATTTCTGCTGGATGATTCCCCATATGTAAATTGTAATACACTCCTCATCAGTAAATTGGGGACAGGAATTATTACTTTGGCGTTGTGCGGCTGCTACCAACACAGTATCATAGTGGTGGCAAATGGCACAGTACAGCTTAATAAGATGGATTTCATTTGGCATGTTTCCAATTTATTACTTACTGCGTCATTTGTCTTTATTTTTTTAACCATTGATTCGCAT
>DBCY01000159.1 GCA_002293295.1 Ruminococcus sp. UBA946
ATTCACACAGCTCGTTTAATATGAACACGCTCTACTGAATATTACTATTTCAATCTGAACTGGGACACCAGGCTTTCAAGAACCTGAGCCTGACCGCTCATTTCTTCGCTTGCCGCGGCTGATTCCTCCGCCGTCGCGCTGTTTTGCTGAACAACCTGAGTTACTCCACCGACCGCAATGTTTATCTGGTCGACAGCTACGGTCTGTTCTTCCGAAGAACGCGCTATTTCAGTGATTATCCTGTTGCTTTCGCTGATTCCCGTTACGATTTCTTCAAGGCTTCGCGCCGTTTCCCCGGCAATCTGGGTGCCCAGCTGCGCTTTTTCTATAGAGTTTGCAATGAGGGTACCCGTCTCTTTTGCTGAATTTGCACTCTTTGCTGCAAGGTTTCTTACTTCATCCGCAACCACTGCAAAGCCTTTGCCGGCGTTTCCGGCACGTGCAGCTTCAACCGAAGCGTTAAGGGCAAGAATATTTGTCTGGAAAGCAATATCGTCAATTGCCTTTATAACCTTGCTTATATTCTGGTTTGCATGATTTATTTCATTAACCGCGGCAATCATCTGTTCCATCTGCCGGTTGCCCTTTTCGGCGTTATGCATTATACTTTCCGCAAGTTTCGAGGCATCATTGGTTCTTGACGCATTTTCCTTTGTCTTGTCGGCTATGTCCTGAATGGAAGCTGAAAGCTCTTCCAGCGTTGCCGCCTGCTCGGTCGAACCGCTTGCCAGCGACTGCGCTCCGTCCGAAACCTGGCTGGAACCGACAGATACCTGCTCGGTTGAATTCTGGATTTGTGAAAGCATTCCGTTTAATTCGTCAACCATCTGCACCATGGAATTTCCGAAAGTATCGTCGGTGCCAAGCGTTTCTATCGATATGGTCAAATCCTTATTCGCTACCTTGTTAAGCGATTCGCCGTAGTAGACAAACTTTCTCATCATATTAGTGAACGCTTTCATAGTCACGCCGAGTTCATCCTTATTCTGTGAAAGACGGTCGCAGTTTGCCCATTCGTCTTCACGGAATTTGAGGTTGCCGGTTTCGCCTGCCTGTTTGATATAACCTACCATATCTTTTAACGGCTTGCTGATTAACCGGGATATGTAGACAGAAAGAATTATTGAAACTACGGCGGCAATGAAAGCTATAATAATCATAAGAATAACCGACTGGCTTGCGATTCTTGCAGCTTCATCTACATATTCATTGCTTGTATCAACGCTTGTCTGAAGAATCTGGTCAGCGTTTTCCCTTATTTTAGTCGTAACATCCGAAGCGACAGTCATGAATACAAATGTCTGCTCCTGGTCACCCGTACGCATAGCCTCCTGCATCGGGTCAAGAAGAATGGTACGGTACTGGGTTACCAAATCCCTTATTGTCGCAATCTTGGCAAGACGGGGAGTCTTATCTTTTTCCGTCATTATCGGGTTAGATGTTATCGCATCCTCGGCGTTCTTAAGCGCAGCCAGCGCCTTGTCATACGAAGCGACGCCGGATTCATACTGCGATTCGCACTGCTCCAGGTCCTTTTCGGTATAAGCCACAATTGCCAGCATAGAAATACGCAGTTCACGGAAATTCACCTGGAAATCCCTTACTGCTTCCCTTACGCTCAGCGGACCGCTGATAGAAACGGAATAATTATTCTCAATTTTATACATTTGAACTATCGCATACACAGTCAAGCCAACCATAAGCGCCACAACAATCATAAAACCGATAATCAGCTTTAACGAGACCTTAATATTTTTCATTAAAATATCTCCTTTATAAATTATTATCCGCAGTTATAATGTAATCAACCGCGGCTGATATTCTGATATATTTATTGTATATTAAATATGCAGTAATTTCAATATCTTTATAGAAAGCTTAACTAAACTTTAGCATAATAATGACAAATTCAGGTATTTTTGTTTTTGAAGTATTTATCTTATATACGCTGTAAGTATAAATTAATAACAAATATGAACAGGCAACCTCATAATTGTAAAATTGCACAAATAATATGTAGGGGACGCCTTGTGTGGCGTCCCGATTTTTTACGAAATAACATATTTAACTGATTTTTAGTATTTTTTATTTATTATAACGGCCGACCACATAGGGTCGACCCTACGTTTTTGTGTATAATGCTAATTATACGGTTACCCATTTATGTTTTATCAAATAAATTAAAGGTATTCCGTTATCTTTCAGCAGTTTAACTTTTTGTTGTCCATACAGTTTATTATTTATATTTCAAAGGTATCAGTATCCGAAAAATAACCTGTGTTAATTTTAAATATGGATATAAACCCTGTTATTCTCAGCACCTCCATAATACTGTCATTTGTGTTTTCTATGTACATAATCCCGCCTGCATTTGATATTCTTTTCTGAGCCGCAAGCAAAACCCTCAGACCGGCGCTTGTAATATAAATCAGCTCTCCAAAATCAAATATAAGCTCCCTGACAGCGTCAATAATTGAATTCAGTTTATTTTCCAGCAACGGGGACGTATTCGTGTCAAGTTTTCCTGAAAGCCTGAGCAATACTTTATCATTATATTTGTATTCCTTAATTTCCATTATTATACTGTGCCTTCTTTCCATAAATGCTTGTATTATTTGTATTTAATAATGATTCTTCTTTTTATAAATGAATATTCTGTTGATGAATTAATCAGCTCCGATGTAAATCCCATAACATATTTAAGCTTTTTTATCCATGATAAAAATTCGTTTATATCCGGTATTTCTATATCTGTCACATATATAAAGCACTTATTATCAATGAATTCTATTGATTTTATTGCTCTGTGCAGCTTCCAGACTGTTAGGCTGTATTCATTATGTATACTGTCAATACCCTGATTCAAATATATATTCCGTTCGGCTGTAATGTCAAGCTCATCGGATAATCTGAGCAGCGCGCTTACATACGGCAGACATATATAATATTCGCCGGCTGGGTATTCTGCCGGATATTCGCCGGTATTATATAAGTCTGTGACCCTGTGACCTCTTGCGGTTTGTACGATGGGAAAAATAAATTCTTCGGGGATTTCAAAAAGCTCCGCGTATTTTTTAATGAACAGTCCGCTGAACTCGTGATGCAGGTCCCTTATTATTTTTGCTTTGGGTGCTGAGGCATTTTTTTTCATGTAATCAGAAAAAAGCGGATTAACAGAAAATTCATCGAAATCCTTTTCGCTGATGCCCATTCCGGTATCATGAAGAGCCGCGCCCATCATTAAGACATAAATCTCACCTGAGTTCATTCTGCATATATTCGTTCCGATAAGCTTATTGCAGTATTCCAGAATATTCATCGTATGCAGAAAACTATGGTCTGTATATTCAGGGAATACGGCTTTATAATTATTTAAAACCTGAATAACCGCAAAAACGGCGTCCGTATATCTCCTGTGAAGCTCGGGATTATTTATTAACAGCTTGTTTTCACATATAAAATCATCTGACATAAGATTTTTCATATCCTCTGCAATTAAATTATTGTATTAATAATAACACAGTTTATTTTACATGAATTTCTTTGTCACAAAATATAATTATTTCATCATAATACATTATTTATTTATGAATTGTCTGTCTGAACCGTTTCGGTTTACCAAAGTTTAACTTTTGCAGGATTTCGGAATTTACTTTAATATAATATAATTAATTCATAGACTATAAGTCGGAGGAATAGTTTATAAGAATTTCAAGCACTATGGTTTATCCCTAAGGACAAACCATTCGGAAAGGATGATTAATTATGTTGAAAAAAGTTTCCGCATTATTATTAAGTTTATTGATTACCGGAGGACAGGCTGTTAATGCGGCAGCTCTCGGAATTAAAGACATTAACGTGAATTCCGGTATTAAAAATGTAATTGTTATGGTACCTGACGGTATGAGCGACGGAGCCGTTTCGCTTTCAAGGTGGTATAAAAGCTATGACGCCAATACAAAAAAAGCAGATAAAACCGTTACCCTTGCTATGGACGAACTGGTATCCGGTTCGGTAAGGACATATTGGGAAAACTTTAAAGGCGAACCGGGAGCGATAACCGATTCCGCGCCTGCCGGAACAGCTATGGCAACAGGAAAGAAAACTCATGACAAGCATGTCGGAGTAAGCCCGTATGATACAAAAAGACCATATGCGACAACCCTTGAAGCGGCGGAATCACTCGGCAAATCAACTGGGATTATTGCCACTTCAAATATTCAGCACGCTACCCCGGCTGCTTTTTCGTCACATTATTTCGACCGTTCAAGGTATGACATAATCGGTGAACAGCAGGTTTATCAGGGAATTGACGTATTGCTGGGAAGCGGTTCCATGTACCTGACCGAGCCTTACAGAAAGGACGGCGAAAACTTAATAGACGAACTTAAATCAATGGGTTATGAATATGTTACGACAAAATCTGAAATGGATTCTGTTAAGGACGGTAAATTATGGGGGATGTTCGCGCCGGACGCCATGGCTTACGATATGGACAGAAAAATAAAGACGGGAACGAACGCAGACCAGCCGACTCTGGCGGGTATGACAAAAAAAGCGATTGAACTGCTTTCAAAGGACGAGGACGGATTTTTCCTGCTTGTCGAAGGCTCAAAGGTTGACTGGGCGGCTCATGCAAACGACCCGGTCGGTGTTATCTCAGATGTCCTGGCGTTCGACGACGCGGTAAAAGTGGCTTTAAACTTCGCAAAATCCCGGGACGATACAATGATTCTTTATGCAAGTGACCACGGTAACGGAGGAATAACAATAGGAACAACCCAGACAGATTCGTCATATCCAAGCGACCCTGTTACAAAATTCATTGAACCTCTGAAAAAAGCAAGTATTACGGGTGAGGGTATAGCCGCCGCTTTAAATGAAGAAAGAACCAATATAAAATCGGTTATGTCAAAATTTTACGGTATTGATGATTTAACTGATGAGGAAGAATCAGCAATTAAAGCAGCGGATGCCGCAAGCATGAATTATACCGTCGGTCCGATTATTTCAAAAAGAGCGAATATCGGCTGGACAACAACTGGTCATACAGGCGAGGATGTCACATTATATACATATCTTCCCGGAAACCAAAGAATTACTGGTACAATAAACAATACGGACATTGCTCAGGCAGTTGCAAACGCCTGGGGTGTAAACCTCAATAACCTTACGCTTGAATTTTATACGGACGCTAATAAAGCATTTAGCGATAAGGGCGCAAAAACTGAAGTTGACAAAACCTATCCTGACAATCCAGAACTTAAAGTAACAAAGGGAGATACCGTCATAATAATTCCCGAAAACAAAAATTATGTTATTATAAACGGAAAAAAGGTTATATCACCGTCGGTAAACATTCAGACCAACGATATTTTCTATGTAAACAAAGAAATAATTGCGCTAATCAAATAATACTAATTTCATTTAAATAAATTAAATAGATTTTTGAGGATTTTTGGCGGAGTTCAAGACCGACGACACAGCTTTGCAGTCGCAAGGCAAGGAGGAGAACACAGAACTCCGCCAAAAAGACCAAAAAGATATTGATGTTTTAATTTGGAATTAGTATAAATATTCATATGTGAATTACCTCCGCCTCTTTCCGGGCGGAGGTTTTTTTCGCCTGAAACATAAAAGACAGGCACATGATTTTATTTTTACGCTATAATGTTAATAAATCTTTTGTTTTTAACAGGATTTATAATAAAATGAACGAAATAAGTGAAATTACTACTTTCAGTTCCGCTGGAAGCCATAAGAACCTTTGTCGCTATATGGCATATAATGACAATGTGAAATCAAATACCGCATATGTATCAGTATTGCTTTGGAATAGGAAATTAAAGCGGTTATTTCATTGAAGTATGCTCTGTTACTTATTTATACTAAAAAATAATATAAAAGGAGTTATTGTTATGGGAATGCCTATTATTACCCCTGGAACAGGAACCCGTGAGCAAGCTATTGCTGACTTGATTGAATCAGTCGCATTGCAGGAAACCGCCCTTTCGCATATTCTGAACGCGGAAGGTGAAAAAATGCAAGCTATTATTTCAATGCCCGGCGCTACAGCAAAACAGCTCATGGAGCTTAACAGTACAGTCAACAAGCTTATCAATGCGGTTACCGTCATGGAAATGACTATGCAGTCAAAGCTTGGACTGTTCACATCCGAAACGCCCCCGGACACAACAACAGCCGCGGAACAGCTGGCGAAAATATCCGTTACGAATGTGGCAATCAGTATACCCTTAAGTGACAGTGAAGCCATGGCTGCCGCCGCCGACCAGGCTGTCGCCGCCGCTCAGGCTCAGGTGGCTCCCGGATATACCGTAACCCGCAGAGGTGCAGGATATAATGACAGCGGAATTCTCAGAATACGTTTTATAGTTACCAATGACACAGACCCGCTTGATACGGCAACTGACGCCGCAGAACGTATTATAGGCGTAATATCAACTATAACTACAGCCGAAAAGCAGCTTGCTCTCATAAATGTCCCGACAGTGTCAATCGGTATGCCTTTAAATGACCCTGCCGCCAGAATTACCGCTGTAGCTCAGGCTATTGCCGCAGCTCAGTCTCAGGTAGCGCCGGGTTATACTGTCGGCTTTAATGATTCAAGTTATGACTCTGCCACAGGAACTCTGACGGGATTCTTCTATATAACAACTCCTGACGGCAATTCTGATAACGCCCGCGATTCAGCTGACCGGATAATTTATGCGGTTGTATGAACTTAAACCTTTTAAACATATAAATCTTGCAATGCCGTTCGGCAGGGATGTTTTACATACTCATATAAAATGATTATACCTTAACTGAGTATGAATTATGGCGTTAAGGGGATTGTTAACGTTTATTACAGCCCCTCAAAATCAGCCGTCATTCCTCATTATGAGGAGTGGCAGCTGAGCCGTAATAAAAGAATACAGGAATGTATTCTTTAACGATTAAAGGCAGTTAAAAACTGCAAAGAATATTTAAAAAGGAGATTTTTATTATGGGAATGCCCGAAATTATTCCGGGAACAGGAACCCGTGAACAGGCAGTTACAGACCTGATTGAATCGGTTGCACTGCAGGAAACCGCTCTCTCTCATATACTCAACGCGGAGGGTGAAAAAATGCAGGCTATCATTGCCATGGAAGCTACTCCGGAACAGCTGATGGAGCTTAACGATTCAGTCAATAAGCTCGTAAATGCTGTTACGCGTATGGAAATGACAATGCAGGCTAAGCTTGAACTGTTCTCATCCGATACTCCTGCGGTAACAACCACAGCCGCAGAACAGCTAGCAAACATCAATGTAACTGAAGTGACTATCGACGTTCCGCTTAATGACCCTGCAGCGCAGGCTTTGGCAATAGCCGAAGCAATCGCGCAGGCTCAGGCTCAGGTGGCTCCGGGATTTACGGTCGGCTTCACAGCCGCAGGCTATGACCCCGTAACCGGAACGCTAACCGGTACGTTCACAGTGACAAATGACGCTGACCCGCTTGATACGGCTGTTGACGCTGCACCGCGGACGATTGACGTTATATCGACGGCAACTACAGCCGCTGACCAGCTTGCAAACATCGATGTGACGGAAGTTACTATCGACGTTCCTCTTAATGACCCGACTGCACAGGCTTTGGCAATAGCCGAAGCAATCGCTCAGGCTCAGGCTCAGGTGGCTCCGGGATTTACGGTCGGCTTCACAGCCACAGGCTATGACCCCGTCACCGGAACGCTTAACGGTACGTTCACAGTGACTAATGACACAAATCCGCTTGATACGGCTATCGACGCCGCACCGCGGGCAATTGACGTAATATCGACGGCTACTACAGCAGCTGACGAACTTGCTAAAATCGATGTGACGGAAGTTACTATTTCGGTAGAGCTCACCGACCCCATCGCGGAGACACTGGCAATAACCGAAGCAATCGCGCAGGCTCAGGCTCAGGTAGCTCCGGGTTACACGGTTGGTTTCACAGCCACAGGCTATGACCCCGTAACGGCAACCCTCAGCGGTACGTTTTCCGTAACAAATGACACAAATCCGCTTGATGCGGCGGAAGACGCCGCTCCTCGGGATATTAACGTAATTGCCCAGGTAGCAACGGCTGAATCAAACGCTGCCGCTCAATTGCTGGGCGGTTCGCTTCTCGGCGTTGACTTTTCCACTTTCACTGAACTGGCAGCGGCAGACGCTCAGTTTATAAACGGTGAAACCGAAGGAACGTCTGTAGTAAACGACGACGGGATAAACCTGAGCGTTCTTGACGCCACTCCTCTGAACGGCGTGCTTGAACTCGGCGTTGTCAGCCAGTATGCCGAAGCGGATATAAACGGAGCATCCACTGCGTCTTCAGAAACCGCAAGCTTAACTCTGGACTTAATGGCTTTGTCTACTCTCACCCCTCTTCTTACGGTGGCTGACCTTTCCGTGGGCGCTATTTCCAGTGACGCATCGTTTGACGCGGCTACCGGCGATTCTTCACAGGACTATAATATTGCCGGAGCGGCGCTTAATTTAGAGTCTCCGTTAATCGCAACCGCGGTTAGTGCACTCAACCTTGCGGCTTCAACTGCAAGTGAAGCTATAGGAGCGTTAGGCTCCAGTGTTGTAAACGGTTTACTGGACGGCGTAAATGATATTTTAGGTCTGCTAAACGATTTGCTTCCGCTTGATACCTTAGGACTCTTGTCCAATGACTTGTTTGTTGACATTCAGGTTGTTGACCTTGCAACCGAGCTTGCTCCGCTTTTACAGGAGCCGGTTACTTCGGGAGACGGCGCTTTGACGCTGGATATGGACGCGGGTACCCTCAGTATTGATTTAAGTAAACTTACAGGACTTAACGACCTGCCTCCTAATACGGATGTATTAAGCGATACCGCAATCAGCTCCCTTGTTGCTGACCTTGCTGAAATTACGTCAGCCCTGACGTCAAAATTAACCGACCTGATTGTATCTAAACTGACCGGTACGGCAGAGGTTACCATTACCGGCGGCATAACCCTTCTGACCATTCCGTTTACAGATATTCCGGTTGCCGGCGTTGGCATTGATTTCGAAGGCACGCTTGCTGACTTGCTGAGCGGAGCTTCTACAATTACTCTTTCCGGTACCGGTACGCTTGCTCCTTTCACCGCATTTATTAACACGCTTGCAGAAACCGTACAGATGGTATTGGCAAGTGTATTAAACCCGATTATAGACGACACAATACTTTCTGTTGTCATTGCTGCTGTAGAAGGCACGCTGACCGGATTGACGACGAGTTTAGACCCTGTATTCGTGCTGATTGACTCCGCTATCACAATTGTGGTTAACGTTCAGAATAACACAGCGGATACGATTTCAGAAACCGCATTGCAGCTTAATCTGCTGGGCGGCGCCGGAACTCTTGATTTAGCAACTTCAGTTGCCGGTCCGAACACTTATGCGCTTGTATAATAATTAAACTGAAATTGTTATAATTCCTGATTAAACCGTTTTACTGCCTTAATACGGCATTAAACAGACGCCGATGCGTAACGCGCATTTTATGCGCGTTACGCACTGAGGTATACTATTCATTTTACCTTAGATTATTAAGTTAAACGTTATGAGTTATACAATGGTTTGATTAAAATTTAAATATATTTAAAAGGAGATTAATACTATGGGAATGCCCGTAATTACACCGGGAACCGGAACCCGCGACCAGGCTGTTACAGACCTGATTGAATCCGTCGCTTTGCAGGAAACCGCTCTTTCACATATTCTGAACGCAGAGGGCGAGAAAATGCAGGCTATCATTGCAACTCCCGGCGTTACTGCCGACCAGCTGATGGAGCTTAATGATTCCGTTAATTCACTTGTCAATGCAGTTACCCGTTTAGAGATGATGTTCCAGGCTAAGCTTGAGATGTTTTCATCCGAAACGCCTGCTCCTCCTCCGGTTGCATAAATAACCGATAAGCGGCTTTCATGCTGAAAGCCGCTTAATACTAATCCTCATTACTTTATTAAAACAATCGGAAGGAGGGTAATATGAATCCGGGTAAATCTTGTTTTGAACAAACTTGCTCGCCAAATAACAGCGTAAACTGTGAGAACAGCTGTAAAATACCGCCCTCATGTAATGTACCCTGCAGTGACGAATGCGGTAATAATTCCTGTAAAGAAAATTGCGACGGTGAATGCGGCAATAACTGCTGCAATGAGCATTGCTGCAAATGCTGCGACAACTGCCGTAAGGAGCGCTGCTGCGGTGAATGCTGCGAGGACTGCTGCCGGGAGCATTGCCGGGATGAATGCGAAAACAGACAATGCATAAGCGATATTATAGAATCTGTCGCTTTGGTCGAAACCGCTCTGGCGCATATTCTTAATGCAGAAGGAGAAAAAATCCAAAGGGCAGTAAGGATTTCCGGTAATATTAATGACCTGCTGGAAGTAAACCGTTCAGTGAATAAAACAATTATGAATGTAATTCAACTTGAACAGATAAATTATCAGAAGCTGGATGCTATCGCTGAAATATGCAGAACCGAGTGTGACATGCTGTGCAGACCCGGCGGTACTTGTCCGAGTCCGGAACCCGACCCCTGCGGTACTTGTCCGTGTCCGGAACCCGACCCCTGCGGAACATGTCCGTGTCCGGAACAGGAACCTGTTAAACCATGCTGTCAGGACTGCTCCTGTCAGGGGTGCAAGCCCTGCGTAACGGTATTTTCAGCTGCAGCCGCATATCCTTGGTCATGCGGAACAGCCATGAATTTCAGGCAGGAAACATATTGCGGTAAAAAAGAAATACTTTGCTGCGAAAACAACTGTCCTTATATCCTGCTTCCCGCCGGTAAAAAATATAAAATAGAATATGAGATTGACCTTTACAATAACTGTTCCGAATCAGTTTCCGTCGATATGAATATGTGTTATAAAAATTCAGTTATAAAAGCTAAGAATATTTTTGTTCGGGATAATAACTGCAGACTGACAAGCTGCGGGGATTTTATCTGTGAAACACCGTGCGGATGCGAAAAGAGCAATCTTAGTATCTGGCTTTTATCCGCTTCTAATATAAAAATAAATAACTGTAAGATAAAAATTACTGAAATGTAATGAATTATACGGCATTAATCAGTTTTATATAATGCGTACTGAACATTACACATTTTGTGTAATTGTTCCCAGAAACAGACAAGTCTGTTTCTGGATGCGAAATTGAAAAATGCTTTTCAGTCGCATAGCGACGGCATTTTTCAGTTATTCAGCAGACATTATATAAACTTATATACCCTACCGCTTGTTTTATAAATAAGCGGTTAGTTTTATTATAAACTGTCTATGATTATTCCACAGAGAAAAATGCTTTTACGTCGCATAGCGATGGTATTTTTCAATTATACAGTAAACATTATATAAGCAATGTGTACAAAAGATGAAATGATTTTTTAGCTATTGACAACAATATTAAAAAATGGTATTATAATCATTATGGTATATTAATTAAAAGGTGAAAGGGGAATAATCCGTATGCTCAAGATACTTCGGTTTCTTAAGAAGTCATGGATATGGGTGATTGTGATATTTGCCCTGCTGATTGTGCAGGCGTACTGCGATTTGGAATTACCGGCGTATACATCGGATATTATTGATGTGGGAATACAGCAGAAGGGCATAAGCAGTGCCGTGCCGGATGAAATCAGCGCAGTCTCCTTTGATAAAATTAAACTGTTCATGAGCGTGGAGGAAAACAGCTTCGTTTCATCCTGCTATACACAGAACGGCGAACGGTTTATTTTAAATGAAACGGACAGTGAAATAAAATCCGAGCTGGAAAAAATTATTTCAACACCGGTTCTTATAATCTATATGCTGCAGAATATTGAGCCTGAAATTCTGTCAGCCGGAAATCCTCAGTTCTCACAGTTGCCCGAAGGGATGTCCGTTTTAGAAGCAATGGCTTTAATGCCGCTTGAAGACAGGCTTGCGGCAAGGACTGAAATGCTTTCAAGCCTTGATTCATACGGTTCAATGGTTATAAATTCAATGGCAATTGAATTTATAACGGATGAATATGCGGCTCTCGGTATTGATTTGGATGAACTGCAAATGAAATATATTATCAATACAGGGTTAAAAATGGTGCTTCTGCTGCTTTTAATGACGGCAGTCAGTATTACCATCGGGTTTTTAGCGTCCCGGGTAGGTGCGAAATTCGGTTTGGATATCCGTAACAGCCTGTTTAAGAAAGTTCTTTCATTTTCGAATGCCGAAATGGATAAATTCTCAACCGCTTCGCTGATAACAAGAAGCACAAATGATATTCAGCAGGTACAGATGGTTATTATCATGCTTCTGCGTATGGTTTTATATGCGCCGGTTCTCGGTATAGGCGGTGTTTTAAAGGTCATTCAAACCAAAACCGGTTTAAGCTGGATTATTGTCCTTGCCGTCGGAACTATTATGGCACTTGTAGTTATACTTATGATTATCGCAATGCCTAAATTCAAAAAAATGCAGTCTTTGGTCGACAGACTAAACCTTGTAACGCGGGAAATCCTTACAGGGCTTCCTGTTATCAGGGCATTCAGCCGTGAAAGACATGAAGAAAAGCGTTTTGACGAAGCCAGTGCGAACCTTATGAAAACCCAGCTTTTCACTAACCGCACAATGACATTCATGATGCCCGCAATGATGCTTATTATGAACGGGATAGCGCTGCTTATTATCTGGTTCGGCGGCAGGGGGATCGATGAAGGCAATTTGCAGGTCGGCGATATGATGGCGTTCATAACATATACGATGCAGATTGTCATGTCTTTCCTGATGCTTACGATGATATCAATTATGCTCCCGCGTTCTTCCGTTGCGGCGGGGCGTATTATGGAGGTGCTTGAAACGGAAGTTTCCGTTAAGGATAATGAAAACGCTTTATCTGAAGGAAAGATTATAAAGGGCGACATAATATTTGATAATGTTTCTTTCCGGTATGAAGACGCAGCCGAAAATGCGCTGGATAACATAAGCTTTACGGCAAAATCGGGGCAGACAACCGCAATTATCGGCAGTACCGGAAGCGGCAAATCCACTTTAATTAACCTGATACCCCGGTTATTTGATGTTACAGGAGGAAAAATCACTATAGACGGTACGGATATCAGGGAAATGAAACTGCATTATATCCGGGAAAACATAGGTATAGTTCCTCAAAAAGGCGTATTATTTTCGGGAACCATCGCTTCTAATCTGCGTTTCGGAAACAAGGAAGCTTCGGATGACGAGATCTCATTTGCGGCTAAAACCGCACAGGCCGATGATTTCATTAATGAAAAACCCGAACGGTATGATTCAGCCATTTCACAGGGCGGAACCAATGTTTCGGGCGGACAGAAACAACGGCTCGCTATAGCAAGGGCAATAGCAAAAAAACCTAAAATCTATATTTTCGACGATTCATTTTCCGCGCTTGATTATAAAACCGACGTCATGCTCCGTAAAGCTCTTAGAGAAAATGTCGGGGATTCGGCGGTTATTATCGTAGCGCAGCGAATAAGCACCATACTTCACGCACAGCAGATTATTGTTCTTGACGACGGCAGAATTGCGGGAACGGGAACTCATAAAGAACTGCTGGAAAACTGTGAAGTGTATAAACAAATAGCATATTCTCAGCTTTCCGAATCGGAACTGAATAACAACGGCAAGGAGGCGGTATAAATTGGCTGATGAAATAAACAGAGCGCCGCGTCGTCAGAGAGGTTTCCGCGGAGGACCGCCGGGAATGGCTGCTGAAAAGGCAAAGGACTTCAAAGGCACAGTCAAGAAGCTGATTGATTATATAGCTCAGTATAAATCAGCCGTGATTACGGTTATGTTTTTTGCGGTCGGAAGTACGGTATTCCATATTCTGGGCCCTAAAATCCTATCAAGGGCAACCACGGAAATTTTTAACGGACTTGTGCTGAAAATAAACGGCACAGGCGGAATCGATTTTGATAAAATCGGTAAAATCCTTATAACTATACTTATTTTATATTTTATATCCTCTGTCTTCTCCTTTATTCAAGGATGGATTATGACAAACATCTCCCAGAAGGTAAGCTATAAAATGAGAAAGGAAATATCGGAAAAAATCAGCCGGATTCCTATGAAATATTTTGAAAGCACACCGAACGGAGAGGTTTTGTCAAGGGTAACGAATGATGTGGATACATTAAGTCAGAGCCTTAACCAAAGCATTACACAGCTTATTACTTCGGTCGCCTCAATAATCGGGATTCTCATAATGATGCTGTCAATTAGCTTTGTCATGACGCTGATAGCCGTTGTAATCCTCCCCGTCTCGGCGGTTCTGACAATGCTCACAGTAAAAAAATCACAGCGGTATTTTAAGGAACAGCAGGAATATCTCGGACATGTCAACGGTCAGGTAGAGGAAATATTCGGAGGACATCTTGTTGTAAAAGCGTTTAATCATGAGCAAGAAGCTATTGAAGAATTTGAACGCGACAATAAGGTTTTATATAAATCGGCGTTAATGTCGCAGTTTATATCGGGTATGATGTTCCCCATTATGAATTTTGTCGGGTATCTCGGATATATTGCCGTTGCTGTCGCCGGGGCGTGGCTAGCCATCAAAGGCACAATAACAGTAGGAGATATACAGGCGTTTATACAGTATGTACGTCAGTTTACACAGCCTATAGGTCAGCTTGCTCAGGTATCGGGTATGCTCCAGTCTGCCGCCGCCGCCGCTGAAAGGGTGTTTGAATTCCTTGAGCTTCCCGAAGAGAGCCGGAGTATTCCTGAACCTGTAAAGCTCGATAATATTTTGGGCGACGTTACATTTGAAAATGTACGTTTCGGATATGATGAAGATAAAATCATTATAAATGATTTCAGCGCAAAAGTCAGGGCGGGGCAGACTGTTGCGATAGTCGGTCCCACAGGAGCCGGAAAAACCACAATGGTTAAGCTTCTTATGAGGTTTTACGACGTCAGCGGCGGCGCTGTCAAGATTGACGGTTATGATGTAAGGGATTTTGACAGGCATGAATTAAGGAATCATTTCGGTATGGTACTCCAGGATACATGGCTTTTTAACGGAACCGTCATGGAAAATATACGCTACGGCAAACCGGATGCTACGGATGAGGAAGTTTTTTCTGCCGCCAAGGCGGCTCATGTCGACCGCTTCATAAGAACCCTCCCCGGCGGATATGACATGGTTTTGAACGAAGAGGCGACAAATGTGTCCCAGGGGCAAAAACAGCTTCTTACCATAGCTCGCGCCATACTTGCCGACAATAAGATTATGATACTTGACGAAGCGACTTCATCGGTTGATACGCGTACTGAAATACGGATTCAGAAAGCCATGAATAATCTAGTAAAGGGCAGAACAAGCTTTGTCATCGCTCACAGGCTGTCCACAATCAGGGACGCCGACCTGATCCTTGTTATGAAGGACGGGGATATTATAGAGCAAGGGAATCACAGCGAGCTTATCGCAAAGGGCGGGTTTTACTGCGAGCTTTATAATTCACAGTTTGAACATACGGCATAATATAAATTAATTTAAAATAATAATCGGGTGTGTCCGTTAATAACGAATACACCCTTTTTATTAAAATATTAAGCCGGCTTTTAAAGCTTTGATAAATATGAAAACAAACATTATCTCTTTGAGAACTGCGGAGCCCTGCGCGCGGCCTTGAGGCCGTACTTCTTGCGCTCCTTNNTATTTCTTTCTTTCTTTCATTCTCGGGTCCCGGGTCAGGAACCCGGCTTTTTTAAGTGCGGGACGCAGACCGGCGTCATACTGTAAAAGCGCTCTGGAGAGACCGTGCCTTATAGCTCCCGCCTGTCCGGTAACTCCCCCTCCGGTAACCGTACAGACAATATCAAACTTTTCGACCGTCTGCGTAAGGTTCAGAGGCTGTCTTACTATTAATTTCAGCGTTTCAAGACCGAAGTAATCGTCTATCGTTCTGCCGTTAATCGTAACATTACCGCTTCCGGCGAATACCCTCACCCTTGCAACGGAATGCTTTCTTCTTCCTGTACCGTAAAAATACGGCTGTTTTGATTCGTACATTTATACCGCCTCCTTATATTTCGTAATTTTCAGGTTTCTGAGCTTCATGGTTGTGAGTTGAGCCCGCATAGGTTCTGAGACGTTTCAAAGCGGCTCTGCCCAGCGTATTGTTGGGAAGCATTCCGTTTACGGCAATCATCATAGCCCTCTCAGGTTCCTTTGCCATCATATCGCTGTACTTTATTTCCTTAAGACCTGAAATCCACCCGGTATGCCATTTGTAGGTTTTCTGCTCAAGCTTCCTGCCCGTTAAAACAACATTAGCGCAGTTTACGATAATTACATGGTCGCCGCAGTCGGCGTGNNAGAAGCCGCTTCGGCGGCAACTCTGCCGAGTGATTTGCCTTTTGCGTCGAGTACATACCATTTGCGGCTTATTTCACTTGCCTTAGGCATATAAGTTGACATAGTTCATTCTCCTTTTATAAATTAAATATCATACTGAACATATTCAAATGTCCGGCACACTGAGGAATATTATAACAGTTTGTTTTAAGGCTGTCAAGAGTAATTTTGCCCAAATTTTAAAATATATCCCGTTATCTCTTAATTTCTCTTTAATATGCTCTGTATCTCTTTAATTCTTAAGTTTCATTTTAATTTTTCATATTTAAAGTGAAAATATCTCTTTATCGTATTGTGAACACAAATTCATAAAAAACAATATTTTCAGTAATGATTTGTTGTTTATTTATTTTATCTTATACTATATACTTGTATTATCAAATAAACCAAACACAATATGTAGTGTTTAATATTTTATAAAAGGAAGTTAGCTTTATGATAACACAGATACGGAAAAGGGACGGAAGAACCGTGCTATTTAATGTCGAAAAAATAGCGCAGGCAATTTTTAAGGCGGCTCAGTCCGTCGGCGGTTCAAATTACGGCGAATCGCTTGAACTGGCGGCTCTTGTATGCGATAAGACTGAAGAAATTTACGGCAGGGCTGTCCCTAATGTTGAACAAATTCAGGATATAGTCGAAAAAATACTTATTGAGGAAGGCCACGCTAAAACATCCAAGGCATATATTCTGTACCGTTCCGACAGAACCCGCGTCAGGGAAATGAATACAAAGCTTATGAAGGTTTATGAGGATTTAACCTTCAAACCCGCAAGCGAAAGCGATAAAAAACGTGAAAACGCCAACATAAACGGCGATACCGCCATGGGTACCATGCTGAAATACGGCTCTGAGGGTGCAAAACAGTTCTATGAGATGTACGTTCTTGACCCTAAGCACGCCAAGGCTCACCATAACGGGGATATTCACATTCACGACCTTGATTACTTCACCTTAACCACAACCTGCTGCCAGATTGATTTGGTAAAGCTTTTCAAGGACGGTTTTTCCACCGGACACGGCTTTTTACGCGAACCCAACGATATATACAGCTATTCTGCGCTTGCCTGCATTGCAATCCAGTCAAACCAGAACGACCAGCACGGCGGGCAGAGCGTTCCTAATTTTGAGTATGCGATGGCGGACGGTGTGAAGAAAACCTACCGGAAACGGTATGTATACAATATCGCCCGAGCTTTGGAAATGACGGCGAAGATAGACGACGGACAAGCTGTCGCAGATAAAATCACTGATGAAATATTTGAAAAATACGGCATATTCCCTACACTTTCGAACGATAACGGCTACGGTGAATATGAATTTGAGCTTCTTTGCGGTTATACAGACGCCGAAACGGCAAAACGGATTCAGGATTTCACGGCAAAAAACACTTTAAAAGAAGTTGACCGTCAAACATATCAGGCGATGGAAGCTTTGATTCATAACCTCAACACCATGAACAGCCGCGCAGGCGCGCAGGTGCCTTTCAGTTCGATTAACTACGGGCTTGACACTTCCGTTGAGGGACGTATGGTTATAAAGAACATACTTCTCGCAAATGAAGCGGGGCTGGGAAACGGAGAAACGCCGATTTTCCCTATCCATATATTCAAAATCAAGGAAGGCATTAACTATAACCCCGAAGACCCCAATTATGATTTGTTCAAGCTTGCCTGCCGCGTTTCGGCAAAGAGGCTTTACCCTAATTTTTCCTTTATCGACGCGCCCTTTAACCTTCAGTATTATAAAGAGGGCGATTATGACACCGAGGTTGCCTATATGGGATGCAGAACCCGGGTTATCGGAAACGCTTATGACAGGAGCCGGGAAGTGGTTTCCGGAAGAGGGAATTTGAGCTTCACATCCGTAAACCTGCCGAGGCTTGCTATTAAAGCCGAAAGGAATGTTTATACATTCTTTGAAAGCCTTGAAGAAATAATGGACCTTGCTATTGAACAGCTTTATGCGCGCTTTAAAATACAATGCCAGAAAAGGGTTATAAATTTTCCGTTTCTAATGGGACAGGGCATATGGATGGATTCCGAAAAACTCCGCCAAGAGGATTCGGTTGCTGAAATTTTAAAGCACGGCACGCTTTCCATGGGATTTATAGGTCTCGCCGAATGCCTTAAGTCGCTTATCGGCAAGCATCATGGTGAGGATGAGGAGGCAAGGGCTTTAGGCCTTGAAATCATAACAAGGATGAGGGAACGCCTTGATGAGGAAACAAAACGCACAAATCTGAACTTTACCCTTCTGGCAACTCCGGCGGAAGGAATTTCCGGCAGATTCGTACAGATTGACAGAGAGGAATACGGCGTTATCGAAGGCGTTACCGACAGGGAGTATTACACCAATTCGTTCCATATTCCGGTTTATTATAAAATAAACGCGTTCGAAAAAATAAAAACCGAGGCGCCTTATCATGCTCTGACAAACGCCGGGCACATAAGCTATATTGAGCTTGACGGGGACCCTATGAAAAACCTGTCCGCTTTTGAAAAAGTATTGCGGTGTATGAAGGAGTCCGGCGTCGGCTACGGTTCTATCAACCATCCCGTAGACCGCGACCCCGTCTGCGGATTTACAGGGGTTATAGGGGAATCCTGCCCTAAATGCGGACGAACCGAGGATGACAGCAAGGAAAATTTTGACAGAATCCGCAGAATAACCGGCTACCTCGCCAGAACGGTTCGTTTTAACGACGCCAAACGCGCCGAAGAACGCGAAAGGGTAAAGCACGGGATTAATTAAGATAAAAAGTCTGAGGATGTTTAAATGAAAAACAAAACCCTAAGGATTGCGGGTTATGCAAACGATTCGATTGTTGACGGACCGGGACTTCGTTTTACGGTTTTTACGCAGGGCTGTTACAGGAATTGTGCCGGGTGCCATAACCCTCAGACGCATGACCCTGAAGGCGGATATGAAATAAGCCTGCGGGAGCTTTATGATATGATATGCGGAAACAAGCTGCTTGACGGCGTCACCTTCAGCGGCGGGGAGCCTTTTTTACAGGCAAACGCTTTATACGAGCTGGGTTTGAATATCCGTAAGCTTAACCTTGATATAATTACATTTACAGGGTATACTTATGAGTATCTTACCGAGAATTCCGATGACAGAAACGGTTTTTCAAAGCTTCTTTCTGTAACGGATTATCTGGTTGACGGCAGTTTTATAGAAAATTTGAAAAACAGTGAACTCCGGTTCAAGGGCAGTGAAAACCAGAGGGTTATTGAAGTACGGAAAAGCATGAAAATGGGTTCATTAGTTGAAACCCAGCTTTAATCAATACAAACAGGACTGCTCCCTGTGAAAACTGTTTTATAGTCAGGTACGGGCAATAAGATTTCTTGAAAAAACGGAGAGAATTGTTTTGAGGGAAAAAAAACTAAAAAAGCTTATTTCAATACTTCTGGTAACATCCATTTTTATATGCTTTGGCGCATCCTGTAAGGAAGACGACGGTTCGGGGTATATATACCGAGTCAATATTACGGAAAACCCTGAAAACCTTGACCCTCAGCTTGCTTATGACGAAGCTTCAAAAGCAGTAATCGCAAATATGTATCAGGGGCTTTTAAGAATTAACAGCGACGGTGTTATCGAAAACGCCGCCGCTTTAAGTTATTCGCTCTCAGACGATAACCTGACATATACATTTAATCTGAAGGAAAATATATTCTGGGAAAGTTCAGACGGATTCAACGCAGAATTAAAGGCATATGACTTTGTTTTTGCCTTTGAAAGGATATTAAAGTTCAATTCGCCGTGTCCTTACAGTGAAGATTATTACTGTATAAAAAACGCGAAAGCCGTTAACAAAGGCGAGCTTGACTTAAATCAACTCGGCATAAAAGCGCCTGATGATAATACGCTTGAAATAACCCTGGAAAAACCGTATTATAATTTTCTTGAGCTGATGACGCGTCCTTCGTCAATGCCGTGCAGCGAAGAGTTCTTTATCAGCACAAAGGGCAGGTACGGTCTTTCTGCGGAAACGTCGGTTTCAAACGGGGCTTTTTATTTAAAGGAATGGAACTTCGACCCGTACTGGGATAATAATTATATAATTTTAAGGCGTAACAGCTCAAACAATGAAAATGACAGGACATATCCGTTCAGTGTGAACTTTTTTATAACCGGAAACCCGGAAAATGACATCATTGATTTTCAAAATGATAAAACCGACTGTACAGTTCTTGATATATATGACGGTAAGATTTTAACCGAATATAATCATACCGAATTCCAGTCTAAGTCATACGGTCTTGTAATTAATCCCGGTTCTGAAATAATAACCGGCAGGGAGCTAAGGCTGGCTCTGGCTATGAGCATTGACCGGGAAGCATACGGGAAGGATATTCCTGAAAATTTATCGGCGGCATATGGAATTATACCCCCTTCTGTTACGTTGATGGGTAAAAGCTGCAGGGAATTAATCCCGGACAGGGCAATGTCATTATACAACCCCGAAGAAGCCGTGCGGATATGGGAGGAAGAACTGGAAAAACAAAACACCGAAGCTCTCGACAACGTTAAAATTACTGTTCCTGACTATTTTAACGGAATACAGGCATTAAATAAAATAACTGAAAAATGGCAGCGGGAACTGAATTTTTTCTGCGGCATCGAGGTTGTTTCACAAATTGAGTACGACAGAAAGATTGCGGACGGAAGTTATGATATACTGCTTGCCGAGCTTAATATCAGCCGTAACGAGCCTTCGGAAATATTCGCTTTTTTTATGCCGTACAGCGGAAAAAACTTTTTATCCTATAATAATATGCAGCTTTTATCAATTCTGGAGGGTATTAAAAACGCGGAAAAGCTCAGTAAAGCCGTGGAGCTTTACGGTAACGCGGAAAGCCTGCTAATATCGGACGCCGCATATATTCCTCTTTTTTACGGTAATGAATATTTCTTATTTGCTGAAAATTCAAAGGATTTGGAGTTTTACCCGTTCACAAACCATATTGTTTTCAAGGAAGCTAAAATGTTTTAAACCATCATAACTTATTCCTAGGGCGTGTTCAATAATTAGCAATGTGTATAGAAA
>DBCY01000075.1:0-934 GCA_002293295.1 Ruminococcus sp. UBA946
TGTTAATTATTAATTGTTAATTTATTAATAACTACTATTTCTTAACCGCTATATTTACTGCCCCTATTGCGCATGAAAAAGCTGCGTTTTCAGGGACGATAAAATTAATCCCGTGCATTTCCCCAAGCTCTTTAAATACGGTTCTGTCCCGGATAATACCGGTAAAAGCTCCCGTCAGGACGACATCCTTTATTCCGGAGCCTTTGCTGGCAAAAACGGCAAGCATGCCGATTGTCTGGAGAATCAGGTTTATAATGCCCGCGGCATAATCGTTTTTATCAGCGGAGTTTGTTACCTTGCCGAAATTTGCCGCCGTTGCATGCATGGGCAGACCGGGTATTTCCTTATCGCTTATGTCTTTTATTTGCAAATCGACTCTTGATAAATCACCCTTTCCGGCAAGCTCCGTTAGTTTTTCCAAATCATTTTCTCCGGTAAGGATTCCGGCAAGTCCGGCAAAGGTTCCCCCGCCTGCTCCGCTTCCGCCGATATGGACGGCTTTACCGTTTTCAAGTCTGACATATGACGTACCCGTCCCCATATTTACAATTAAGGCGTTATCAATTCCGGTGAGCGTCAATGCCCCTTTTCCGGCGGCTTCAAACTCGTCAATTTTATATGTGGGGATATTCATAATATCACCGTTAATGAAGCTGCTCCCTACCCCGGTAAGCGCAATTCTGTCTGTATCCGCAGCGTTATATCCGTACTTATTCATGAACTCGCTGACAAGAATATTAATATCAGGCAAATTCCTTCCCGTACTGAACTGATGCGCCGATAAAAGCTTTTCACTGTCCGTCATAATTATTTTTGTGGCAGAGCCGCCTATGTCTATTCCAAGGATTTTCATTTTGTATGTTTCCTTTCTTCCTTTTTATTTATATTATGATTTTATAATAAGTAATAGGACAGGGTATTTTAGCGAGTGAAC
>DBCY01000075.1:1047-6022 GCA_002293295.1 Ruminococcus sp. UBA946
AAGAAAGAACAATATTAATATTTAAAACTTGTTCATATATTATTTACTCGTTGAATTACCGTGTTATTAATTTATTCAGTTTTTGTAAAAACAGTTGAAAAACAGGAAATAATATGATATTATTAATGAAGCTAAAACTGACGTGTTTCGGAATTAGTATTAACTCCACACTCCACATTCCAAACTCCACACTAATAAAAGGATGGTTAAATTATGGGAAAAGCTCTTATTATCGGATGCGGAGGGGTCGCCTCCGTCGTTATTCATAAATGCTGTCAGAATTCAGAGGTTTTTGAGGAAATAATGATTGCCTCAAGGACAAAATCCAAATGCGACGCTTTAAAGGAAAAGCTTAAGGGCGGCAAGACAATAATATCAACCGCTCAGGTCGACGCCGGCAGCGTTCCGGAGCTTGTTGCCTTAATGAAGGATTTCAAACCCGGCATCTGCATAAACGTCGCACTGCCGTATCAGGATTTAACTATAATGGAGGCCTGTCTTGAATGTAAAGTAGATTATGTCGATACCGCAAATTACGAGCCTTTGGATACCGCGAAGTTTGAATACAAGTGGCAGTGGGATTACAGGGAGCGTTTTGAAAAAGCCGGGATTACCGCGCTTCTCGGCAGCGGCTTCGACCCCGGAGTTACCGGAGTTTTCTGCGCCTATGCCCAAAAGCATTATTTTGACGAAATCCATTATATAGATATTCTGGACTGCAACGCGGGCGACCACGGCTATGCGTTTGCGACAAACTTCAACCCGGAAATCAACATCAGGGAAGTAACGGCAAAGGGAGCGTATATTGAAAACGGCGAATGGGTCGAAACCGAGCCTATGGAAATAAAACGCGTCTACAATTTCCCCGAAATCGGCGAAAAGGATATGTACCTCCTTCATCATGAGGAACTGGAGTCGCTTGCGTTGAATATAAAGGGCGTTAAAAGAATCCGCTTTTTCATGACCTTCGGGCAGAGCTACCTTAATCACCTGAAATGCCTTGAAAATGTGGGTATGACATCCATAAAACCGATTATGTTCGAGGGCAGGGAAATTGTTCCCCTGCAGTTTTTAAAGGCTGTCCTGCCCGACCCCGCATCCCTCGGTCCCCGGACTAAGGGTAAAACCAATATAGGCTGTATCGTTCAGGGAGTCAAGGATAATAAACCCGTGTCCTATTATGTTTACAACGTTTGCGTGCATGAGGAATGCTATGCTGAGGTCGGCTCGCAGGCAATATCCTATACAACGGGCGTTCCGGCAATGCTCGGCGCTATGATGGTCATGACAGGGAAGTGGAAAAAGCCGGGCGTCTTTAACATTGAGGAATTCGACCCCGACCCTTTCATGGAGGCTTTGAACGCCTGGGGTCTGCCGTGGAAGGAAACCTTTGCGCCTGAACTGGTTGATTAAGACGAGCAATATATACATTATATACACCGGTTATTTTAAAAACTTACCGGCAATAAAAGCCGCCGTCTTAACCCAGAACGGTTCCAGCCTTTTTTCGGAGTTTTTTAGTTCTTCTCGGATTTTTATACCCTGCGGACAGTGCTTTTCGCATTTACCGCAGTTTACACACCGGCTCGCAAGCCCCTGGTTCTTTTTGGGGGACGCAACCGAAGCACCGGTCATATACTGGTGAATCCCCGTGCTTATTCCTATGGCGTATGATGTGTTATATGCCATAAAGCATGACGGTATATTTACTCCCGCAGGACAGGGCATACAGTAATTACAGCCCGTGCAGGGCACCCTGTAGCTTTCGCCGAAAACCTTTATAACCTCGTCATAAGCGGCTTTTTCTTCATCGGAAAGCATATCCGGTAAAGATTTTCCGGCAAGGCTTATATTTTCATCAAGCTGGTTTACAGCGTTCATCCCTGAAAGCACAAGGGTTATTTCCGGCTGGTCCCACAGCCACCGAAACGCCCAACCTGCAGGGGAATATTCAGGGTTTACTCCGTTAAAAATATCCCTCGCCTTTTGGGGAAGCCCGTCGGCAAGCCTGCCGCCTAAAAGGGGTTCCATAACAAATACGGGAATACCCTTGCCGCTTGCATATTTTACTCCCGACATCCCCGCCTGGTAATTAATGTTTATGTAATTATACTGAACCATGCAGAAATCCCAGTCGTAAGCGTCGGTAATAACGGGGAAATCCTTTTGTTTTCCGTGAAAGGAAAAGCCGACGTTCTTTATTGCCCCTAAGGTTTTTTTCTCTTCGAGCCAGTCGGTAATCCCAAGCTTTACAAGCCTGTCCCATTCGGACGGATTTGAAAGCATATGAATGAAATAATAGTCAATATAGTCGGTTTTCATCCTTGAAAGCTGTATGTTCAGGAATTTGTCGAAATCAGCGGCGTTTTTGCACAGGTATCCGGGAAGCTTTGTGGATATTTTCACTTTGTCCCTTACGGTATTGTTTTCCAGGACGCTGCCCAAAACGGCTTCGCTTCCGCTGTAAATATATGCGGTGTCAAAAAAGTTGACGCCGCCTTCTATTGCCTTCATTATCAGTTTTTCGGACTTTTCCGTATCAATGCTTCCGAGCCTGTGGGGAAGACGCATACATCCCAAGCCCAGGATACTGAGATTGTCCCCGTTTTTTTTATTTTCGCGGTACTGCATACTAAAACTCCTCTGCTGTTACCAATTAACAATTAAAAATTAACAATTAACAATGGTGGTATACCGCAATTAGTAATTAGAAAATAGCCGTTAGTAGTTAGTGAACACCTTTATAGTTAATAAAAATAATTTACTAATTAACTAATAACTGTTTTCTTAAAACTAACAGGGTATACCGCCTGCAGCGGTATGATTTTTATTATATTGTAACTTTTTAATGTTATGAGGTACTATTATAATGTGTCTGCTTCGTTTACAAGGGCATAATGTTTATCTTTGTTGGTATAACCGACGTTGCGATTGCTCCGGCGAGTATGTGCCGGCATGTACTGCTTGCTGTGTTACGACTGTAGATAATGCTTATAATCTTTTGCATCGAAAACGTCTTCAAACAAACGGGCAGTTCGTTCAATATCATGCACGATAAATGTAAAATGACTTAGTCCTTGAATCATAATTTTTACCTCCATCCCGCAGTATATAAATTTTCTACGCTTCCAGTATGCCTTGTATACTATCCTTTTCCTTTAATTCTGAAATAATACTGATAAAGCTTTCGACATCACCGAAATCCTTGTATACGGACGCAAAGCGGACATAAGCCACCGAATCGATTTCCTTCAGTGCTTTAAGCGCGATTTCCCCTATTTCTTCGGTTGTAATCTCGGTTTTCATCTGAGAGGCATAATAGCTTTCTACGCTGTCGGCAATCCTGTTTATGCTTTCAATATCCACGGGACGTTTTTTTACAGCGCTGGTCAGACCCCTGATTAGCTTGTCCCTGTCGAAAATCTCAATGGTATTGTCGCGTTTCGTGACGAAAAAAAGGGGCATTTCCACCGATTCATAGGTCGTAAAACGCTTTGAACAGCTTGTGCATTCGCGTCTTCGGCGCTTTTTTCCGTCGGCAGGGCGCGAGTCAATAACCTTGGTATCCTCAAAACCGCAAAAAGGGCATTTCATAATAATAACCGACCTTTCTATCAACCAACTAATAATTAAAAATTAATAATTATAAATTGATACTACTAACTGCTATATCAGACAAATAATGTGTCCATTAAAAAGGATACGCTTCCGTCAAAATTGTCAATATCAATCAGATAGCGGTTGGGGGGGATGCCCGGAACATTCCTGTTAAGAACCTTCGTAACAGGGAACATGACAATAGCCCCTTCGTCATACTCGGGTTTTATATCGGATGTATTGTTAAACCTGAACTTAATGCTTGTAACCTCGTTTGTCACCTTGTTTTTAATAAAAAAGCTGGAAACCGGGACATTGTGCTTATCCCTGAAGCTCTTACTAAGCGAATTGCTGACCGTTTCGGGAGTAATGAAGTAATACTTGTCGCGGCTTATGGAACGCCTGATTTTTGACGCGATATAGCTGCTGAAAACCTTGTCGGTCGGGAAAAGCATTGCATAGGCAACCTTTCCCCCGGCAAAGAACGTCGACGTCCCCCTGGAAAGCAGGAAAAGCCTTGACCACTTCATCGCTCCCAAATAACGTATCATCGAACGGTCCTCAACGCTTGCCGCAAAATCCTTTTTATAGTTTACGGAGGGCTGAACCTCATCAAAATCGGTTTTAAGTATGCTGAGCATTTTCCTGTTAAGGGAATTTGCCGAAAGCTTGTCGAGCATGAGAATTGTAGATTTTATAAGCCTGTTTTCTGCCCTGTTTGTGCTGAATACGTCATATTCGCAGTAGAATTTCTCCTTATGGGCGTAGTTCCTTTTAGCATGTTCGGTATAAATCGTCTTGCCCTTAACGAACATTTCATTGCCCTGATAGGGTACATACGTCATTTTCAGTCCGTTGCGGACAACCATAAAGGCGTCCTCGATGAACATCCTAACAAAAATTTCGAACAGATTAAGGTTTTCCTTTTTAAAATACAGCTCGTCAACTTTTTTGACCGGAACCTCGCGCATCGCTTCAAGCATATGAAGGAAAATCGTTTTGGATTCAATCGCATTTCGTTCCATATTTTCGGAAATCTGCGGGAGGATTTCAATCTGCGTGCCGTCCTTGAGCATTATGACGCCGGTATAATGGCGGGAACGCAGGGCTTTCCTGCCGTCGGGAAGGGTAAACTGATATACGACCGAAAATTTTTCGGTGCTTCCGAAGTCCTCAAGACGGTCATAATTTAACTCGTTAAGAGGTATAATATGGGGGTCGGACGAAAAGCCGCCCCTCACAAAGCATTCCCTTTCGGTAATCACATAACGTTTCTTCTGTTCCATAAAAAACCCCCTCCGTTCAGTAACAGCTTAAACTATATTATTTACAATAAGAAGCCTGACGTCAATTACCAAAAATCTGACCACTGACCACT
>DBCY01000146.1 GCA_002293295.1 Ruminococcus sp. UBA946
CACACTCCAAACTCCACACTGAAAATAGGTGTATGTATGTTTATTTTATGCTTTATCGGGTTTGTTTATTTTTTGTTCTCCGCCGTTACCAAAAAGGGAAAAGCCTATAAATCAAAAATGGGAACACCTTTGCCGGAACGCGAGGCTAAGGTTGTACGGTTTGTTTATTTCATAACGGCTGGGATTTTTCTAATCGCCGGAATAATTTACTTTATCCGGTTTTTACAGTAAATTTTATTAATGTTGGTGAATATATGGAAGATAATATTATATCAGTTCAGAAAGTGGAGTTTCACTATGACAGTGAGTTTAAGGAAGACCTTCCCGTTAAACAGGTTTTAAAGGGGATTTCGCTTGACATAAAAAAGGGTGAGTTTCTGGCTGTTCTCGGGCATAACGGCTCGGGGAAATCCACCGCCGCAAAGCATATGAACGCTGTTCTGCTCCCCTGCGAAGGCAAGGTTTACGCTGTGGGAATCGATACCTCCGACGAGGACAGGCTTTTTGATATAAGGCAGGATGTCGGTATGGTCTTCCAGAACCCCGACAATCAGATTGTCGCCACAATAGTCGAGGAGGACGTCGCGTTTGCGCTTGAAAACCTGGGAGTTCCTCCTGATGAGATGCGTGAACGGGTTGACGAAGCCTTAAAATCGGTAGGAATGTATGACTACCGGGAGCATTCGCCGCACCAGCTTTCGGGCGGACAGAAGCAGCGCGTCGCAATAGCCGGTATTATCGCAATGCGCCCCGACTGTATCGTACTGGACGAACCCACGGCAATGCTCGACCCGAAGGGACGCCGGGAGGTTTTAAAAACCATACGCAGACTTAACCGCGAATTCGGGATTACTGTTGTGCTGATAACGCATTATATGGATGAAGCCGCTCAGGCTGACCGTATTGTGGTTATGGATAACGGAGAAATTATCCTCGATGATAAACCGTCCGGGGTCTTTTCAAATGTGGAGCTGATGAAGAAAGTCGGTCTGGACGTTCCGCAGGTTACCGAGCTTATGTACCTGCTTTCAGGCGAGGGGCTTGATACCGATACGCGTATTATCACCGAGGACGAATGCGTTGAAATGCTTTTGGAAAAACTGAGAATTAAGAATTAACAGTAATCTCTAAATTGTAGACATTGGATTCCAGTTATCAGAAATCAAATCACATTAACTATTTACTTTTGAATACTATCAACTAAGAACTGATCACTGACCACCGGTAATGGGATATCATAAGTTGTTTGCTTTATATTGTTATCATTGAAATTAAGAGGCAGGAGCGAATATTTATGTCTGTAATAAAAACCGAAAACCTGACTTACACCTACAGTATCGGCACCCCTTTTGAAAAAACCGCCGTGGACAACGTGAGTATTGAAATAGAAGAGGGCGCGATGGTCGGGATTATAGGGCATACCGGCTCGGGGAAGTCCACCCTTATTCAGCATTTCAACGGACTTGTCAGACCGACTAGCGGTAAGGTTTTCATTGACGGTCAGGATATAACGCAAAAGGGCTGTAACCTGCGCGATATAAGGTTTAAGGTGGGGCTTGTCTTCCAGTACCCCGAATACCAGATTTTTGAGGAAACCGTTTATAAGGATATTGCGTTCGGTCCTAAAAACATGGGGCTTGACGATGAGGAAACAGACAGGCGTATCCGTGAAACCGCCGAAATTGTCGGGCTTCATAAGGACAGCCTGCAAAAATCCCCGTTTGAGCTTTCAGGCGGTCAGAAACGCCGCGTCGCAATCGCCGGCGTAATGGCAATGCGTCCGAAAGTTCTGGTTCTTGACGAACCGGTAGCCGGTCTTGACCCTAAGGGCAGGGATAAAATCCTTTCGCAAATCAGGGATTACCACAAGCATACGAAATCCACCGTTCTGCTCGTTTCGCACAGTATGGAGGATGTTGCAAAGTTCGCCGAAAAAATCCTTGTGATGAACAAAGCGGGAATTTTCTGTTACGACGACACGCCCAAGGTTTTCGCCAGAGCGGGCGAGCTAACCTCAATGGGGCTTGAGGTTCCGCAGATTACCAGGGTTTTTAACCGTCTGCGCGCTTCGGGGATTAATATCCGCGATGATGTTTATACCGTTGAGTTTGCTAAAAAGACAATCCTTTCTTATTTGAGGGATTTGAATCCAGTAACCGGAGGTGCGGATTAATGCTGAAGGACATCACAATAGGTCAGTATTTTCCGGGGAAATCCATAATTCACAGGCTTGACCCGCGCTTTAAGATAATTATTACCGGTATCTTTATTACGATGCTGTTCGCCGCCGGTTCCTTTATAGGAATGGGAGCCGGTATTGTATTTCTGGCGGCAGCATTCATATTGTCAAGGATTCCGTTTATCCTAATGCTTAAAAGCCTTAAGCCAATAATACCGATTATTATTTTTACTTCTGTCCTAAATATTTTCTTTATTGACGGCGTCGTGCTGTTCAGGTTTTCCTTCATCAAAATTACTTATGACGGGCTTGAAATGTCAGCCTTTATGATTCTCAGGATTGTGGCTCTTATAATGGGTTCGTCGCTTCTGACCTATACCACTTCGCCGATTACTCTTACCGACGCCATTGAAAGGCTTTTAGCCCCTCTTAAAAAAATAAGGCTTCCCGTTCATGAGCTTGCCATGATGATGACGATTGCGCTAAGGTTTATCCCTACGCTGATTGAAGAAACAGACAAGATTATGTCAGCCCAGAAAGCAAGGGGAGCCGATATGGAAAGCGGGAATATTTTTCAGCGCGCAAAAGCAATGACTCCCATATTAATTCCGCTGTTTGTTTCCGCCTTCAGGAGGGCTGAGGAACTTGCCCTTGCCATGGAATGCCGCTGTTACCGGGGCGGGGACGGACGCACGCGTTTAAAACAGCTGAAGTCACAGGCAGCCGATTATAACGCGCTTTCAGTCTCAATTTTGTTTTTATGTATAGTCATAATTTTGAATATTTTATTCGGATAGGGTTTAACATGCGGAATATAAAAGTGATAATGTCTTACAGGGGAACCGCATATCATGGTTTTCAGCGTCAGGAAAACGCTGTGGCAGTACAGAATGTCGTAGAGGATGCCTTGTCGGAGCTGCTTGGCTCTGAAATTACAGTAATCGGCTGTTCCCGGACTGATACCGGCGTTCATGCGAATGAATTCCACCTTAATTTTTTTACGGACTGCTGTATTCCCTGCGATAATCTTGTCAGGGGAATAAATAACCTGCTGCCTGACGACATTGCCTTTTTAAGCGCCGGGGATGTCCCCGAAGAGTTCCATTCACGCTTTGACTGCAAAGGCAAGGAGTATATATACCTTATTGACAATTCTGTAATACGCAATGTTTTCGCATCGGGTCTGGCTTTGCATTACCCTTATCCGCTTGATGTTAATGAACTGGACAGGGCGGCGAAGCATTTTGTCGGCACACATGATTTCACCTCCTTATGCGGAACCGCTAACCTTAAGGATAACTGTATACGCACAATTTTTTCCTGCGATGTTATAAAAAATAAAAATATGGTGAAAGTTATTGTAAACGGCGACGGTTTCCTGTATAATATGATTAGGATTATCGCCGGAACTTTGATTTACGTTGCGGAAAATAAAATTCCGGCTTCCGGCATACCTGTGATTCTTGAGGGTAAAGACCGCAGGAAAGCGGGGAAAACCGCCCCTGCGCACGGACTGTATCTTAATAAGGTATATTACTGATATTGGAGGTGAACAGCCTTGCCGGTCAGGGATGTTTCCGCTGATTTGAAAAAACGGCGTAAAAAGAAGAAAGCCGTCAGGTTTTTAAAAAGATTTGCAGTTATTGTTTCCGTTGCGGCAGTCGCTTTGACTGTAACGCTTACAAGGTCCTTATGGTATCCGGAACTTGACGGAATCCTTTCGGGATTACCCGTAGCCGAAGACAATGCGGAGCTTGCGGGGGGTTCATTTCCTATTCTTATGGAAGGCGGCGCCAGCTATCAGCTGGAAGGGCTTGATAACGGATTCTGCGTTCTTAACGATTCAAAATTCTTTTCCTACAGCCTGGAAGGCAGGCTGAACTTTTCATCACAGCATTCCCTTTCAAATCCGGCTTTGGACGTATCGGAGAAAAGGGCGCTGATATATGACCTTGGCGGCAAGCGTTTTTCTCTGATGAACAGGCATAAAGAATTATACGGACTGGAAACTGAAAACCCGATTCTTTTTGCCGCTCTCAGTTCCGGGGACGATGCGGCGGTTGTTACGAAGAGCGATAAATTCGCCGCGGAATTAATGGTTTATGATGTGAACGGGAATAATATTTTCAATTACAGCTCTGTCAGCAGAATAACCAATGTATGCTTTAATTCAGGCAACGACGGATGTTATATTACTTCGGTAGGTTCCAGGGGCGGCGTCCTTGTTTCGCAGATTATGTACTACCGTTTTGACAAAATAGACTATGACCCGCTCGGGAATCCCGTACCGGTCTGGCAAACCGGTTATATTGAAACACTGGTGCTCGAAGTAAGGCTTTTCGGCGAAAATAATATCATTGTTATCGGCGATACGTCATATTATTGTTATGACAGGAACGGAAACTTTATCAGTTCCTATGATTATTCATATGATTTGAAATGCTATTATGCCGGAAGCAGTACAGTAGCGTTCGTTTTTGACGATATTGAAAGAAGGAACTCCAGGCTTGTTACCGTAAACTCCCTGACAGATGAGATTAACGAGGTATCACTTGATTATACCGCATTAAACGCCGAAGCTGCGGACGGCTATATTTACATTCAGAGCAGCAGGGGCATCACCGCTTATGATATATACGGAAATGCCGTTGAAAGCTCGGAGCTTGATACCGATTATAATAATTTCAGGCATATAGGCAAATATATTTTCCTGATGGGTTATGATGAAATTAACAGGATTGATTTCAGCTGAGAATGAACGGGGTTCAGTAGCTGACGGTTGAAAACGGGAGGTATTTTTGAGTTATTTACTGGATATTCTTATTGTGCTGCTTATTCTGGCTTCTGTTTTTAACGGTGCCAGGAGGGGTATTGTGCAGATGGTAATTTCATTTGCCGGGATTATTGCCGCTTTTTTAATAGCGTCTTATGTCAGTAATGCCGCCGATGACTATATTTATGAAAAAACCGTCCGTCCTGTTATAATCGGCAGGCTGACGGAAAAAACGGATGAAGTCATAGATGAATATAATCCCTACGGGATTATTTCGGAAACCATAACCGAACAGGAACCGGCTGTTTCCGAGGAAGCCGCCGCCGATATGATAAACGGAAACAGTGAGGGGATAAACAACCTCTTGACGAATGGGGAATTTCATGATAAACTTATTCATGTGTTTAATGAATACTGCCGTAATCTCGGTGCAAGCTTCAAAGGGGTTATTCCCGACGACGTCATAGACGAGTCAAACGTATATTTAAAGGAAAACAATCCTATGCCGGACGATATGCTTGATTTTATTTCATTTGATTCATCAAAGGTATCGGGTATGCTTGAAGATAATATTATAAAGCCGGTATTCACCGATATCGTGCATACAGTAATTTTTATTGCCGTATTTATTATCGTAAGCATGATATTCAGTATTATCAGCAAGGTTACGGGAATTATCAGGTATATACCGGGTCTGAACAGCATTAACAGGCTTCTCGGAGGTATACTCGGAACTGTTTACGGTTTAATGTGGGTTATTGTTTCGGTTTTGCTTCTTAGCATTTTTATCAGGCTTTCGGGAGACGGCAGTTCGGTAATAAATAATGGAATTGTTTCTCAGACCCGTGTTTTTAAACATTTTTATTATGCGGTATTATCATATTTGGGAAATATTCAGATATAACCGCTGCTTTTGTAATTTTTTATACCGGGTAATGCTCGGTATTAAAGGGCATAATATAATTATTATACCCGTTATTGTTTTGGGAGGATAGCACAATTATGATGTGTACCAGATGTAATAAACGCACCGCGGTGGTTTTTATAACCGCTATGCAGGGCAACGAAAAACGCAACGAGGGACTGTGCCTTGTCTGCGCTAAGGAGCTGGGTATTCCTCAGGTAAAGGAATATATTGACGAAATGGGTATTGATGAGGATGATGTGGAGAGCTTTGCCGACCAGATGACCGAATTTGCCGAAAACGTTGACGGGGATTCATTTCAGAGGGGCGGAACGGGCTCGCTTCCTAATTTTATACAGAATTTGCTGGGAAACATAGCTCCTTTCAGGGAGAATGATTCCAGAAAGCCGGATAATCCAGATAATATCAATGATACCGATAAAATCCCTGACGGCAGATACGGAGCTGTTTCCGAGGAACGGCGTCCGGGCTCAAACAGGAACAGGAACGAAAAGAATAATAAGAATTCGGCAAAAAAATCCGAACCGCCCAAGCTGAAATTCCTGAACAACTACTGCACTAACCTTACGAAACGCGCCAGGGAAGGAAAGCTTGACAACATAATAGGCAGGGATAAGGAAATTGCCCGTACTATTCAGATTTTATCAAGGCGGCAGAAAAACAACCCGTGCCTTATAGGCGAGCCCGGAGTCGGAAAAACCGCGATTGCCGAAGGGATAGCCCAGAAAATTGTTGCCGGAGACGTGCCTTTCAATCTTTCCGGAAAAAGGGTTTTTCTTCTTGACCTTACTGCCCTTGTCGCCGGAACCCAGTTCAGGGGGCAGTTTGAAAGCCGCGTCAAGGGACTTATTGACGAGGTTAAATCGGAAGGTAATATTATCCTGTTCATTGACGAGGTACATAATCTCGTCGGCGCGGGCGACAGCGAAGGCTCTATGAATGCGGCGAATATTCTCAAGCCTGCCCTTTCCAGGGGTGAGGTTCAGGTTATAGGCGCCACCACCTTCACTGAATACCGCAAATATATTGAAAAGGATTCAGCCCTTGAAAGGCGTTTTCAGCCGGTTACCGTAAATGAACCTTCAATTTCGGAAACCCAGAGCGTACTAATGGGAATACGAAGGTATTACGAGGAGCATCACAGGGTTAAAATCACCGATGCTTTATTGAAAATGTGCGCTGTGCTTTCTGAACGTTATATAAACGACCGTTTTCTGCCCGACAAGGCTATTGACCTGCTTGACGAAGCCTGTGCCTGCAGAAGCATACGCTGTCCCGAGCTTTCTGAATATGACTCAGTCAGCAAAGAGCTTGAAAATCTGTCCGAAACCCTCAGAACGCTGGAAGAGTCCGACGAGCCGGACTTTGAGGGGATTGCTGAAAGCAAAGCCGAAATACTGCGGCTGGAAAATTCCAAAGCCGAATTAAGCGGAAAAATTGAAAATATTTATGTCACCGAGGACGACCTGGCAAAGGTAATCGAGCTTTGGACAGGAATACCGGCAAGCAAGGCTATTGAGAATGAATATACCAAGATAGTGTCCCTTGAGGATAATTTAAAGCAGCATATTGTCGGTCAGGACGAAGCCGTCGAGCTGGTAACCAAGGCTGTGAAACGCGCCAAGGTTCAGCTTAACAAACGCAGGCGTCCGGCTTCGTTTATCTTTGTGGGACCTACCGGCGTCGGTAAAACCGAGCTTGTAAAGGTCCTCGCCGACGAGCTTTTCGACGGCAACGACCCGCTCATCAGGCTGGATATGACAGAGTATATGGAAAAGCACGCCGTTTCCCGCCTTATAGGTTCGCCTCCCGGTTATGTAGGCTTTGACGAAGCCGGTCAGCTTACCGAAAAGGTTCGCAGAAAGCCGTATTCAGTCGTGCTTTTTGACGAAATCGAAAAAGCTCACCCCGATATTATGAATATCCTCCTTCAAATCCTTGACGAGGGTAAAATAAACGACGCACAGGGAAGAAGCGTTTCGTTTGAGAACACCATTATAGCTATGACGTCAAACGCCGGCTCCACAGATAAATCCACCGGAGTAGGATTCAATAAGTCAACGGCAGAAATATCCAAAGAAAAAGCGATGAAAGCCCTTTCCGACTTTCTGCGCCCCGAGTTTTTAAGCCGCATTGACGAAGTGATTGTATTCAATCCCTTTACAATGGAGAATTACGAGCAGGTTGCCGCCTTAATGCTTGACGAAATGAAAATCCCCCTTGATGAAAAAGGCATTTCTCTGGAATATACAGCGGACGCTCTGACCGTAATCGCCTCCAAATCCTTCGGGAAAAAATTCGGAGCCAGGGACATCCGCAGGTTTATCCGCACCGATATTGAGGATAAAATTGCCGAGCTAATCATAAATTCCGCTTCGTCGCCGTTTGAAACGATAAAAATCGGGGAGAAGGACGGAGAGCTGGAAATTACTGCGGTTTAATCCCAAAGCATTTATCCTGTGGGTACAGGTATTAAATTTATATCAGGTGTTTATCTAAGTAATTGGAACTAGGATAAAGCATCGGGAGGATGGTTATATTAATGAACGGTCTTGTACAGGATATCAAGGACAGCATTGAACAATCGGGTATTGTGAGCCGTCTGGGTCCTTCGCATATTATTGCATGCTTGGGTTCAGCCCTTGTGTGCGGTCTTATTATTTATGCGGCGTATAAGTTTTTTTACAGGGGCGCCGTATACAGCGAAAGCTTCAATGTGCTTAATATTATGACCTGTATGGTCACTTCCTTTATAATAATGACGATTGCTTCAAACCTTGTACTTTCTCTCGGTATGGTCGGCGCTTTGTCAATTGTACGTTTCAGGGCTGCGATTAAGGACCCGCTCGACATAGGATTCCTGTTCCTTGCCATAGCGGCGGGTCTTACAAGCGGGGCGGGACTGTATCCCGTGGCTTTAATCGGAACAATGTCGGTAGTTTTGGTTTACATACTGCTGTCCTTCCTGCAAAGCAACAAAAAAAGCTTTCTGCTTGTAGTTAAATACAGCGACGGCGCAAAGGACAGTATTCTGAAAACGATTAAGCCTTACGGGGCAAAGCTTAAAAGCGTTATAAGCTACGGCGAAACGACCGAACTCACCGTTACGGTCAGAATTAAGGGAATCAATACCGTCCTGCTTGACTTTATCAGGCAGATTGACGGCGTTACCAGCGCTGTTTTAATGGAGTATGTGGGAGACTGATGATATGCTCAGTATAAAAGCAAGACTTTTTTCGGCAGGCTTGTTAACCGCATTGACAGGCTTTTTACTGTTTTTTATGGACAGCCTTATGACGGACGATAATCCTTACGGGTATAATCCGGATACCGTTAATACCCTCCCGGAAGATTCAATAGCTTTTTCGCATACGGAGTATTTTTATAAGGAAGATATTTCCCTGAGCCTTTCTTCCTCAGAAACTAATGTCGGGGAAATCTTCTATACCCTGGATTCAACCTCCCCTGCGGTTTCAGACAGCAGAAAGCTATTCGAAAATGAAATCAGTCTTACGGGAACGTCGAACGAACAGCCTAAAAGTTATGTTATAAAGGTATGCGGCAGAAGAACCGACGGTACTTATACAAATGTTTATACGCATTCATACTTTGTAGGCGAAAAAATCGATATGCGATTCAACGTGCCTGTGTTTTCGCTTTCCACCGACCCGGATAACCTTTATGATTATGAAACGGGTATCTTCGTTAAGGGAAAGCTCAGGGACGATTATATTGCCGAAACCGGCGACCGTAATCCCGACCCTCCCGCTCCCGCGAATTACAATATGCGCGGAATTGAAGCCGAACGACCCGTCTATGTGGAAATGCTGAGCCCTCAGGGTGAACAGCTTTTATCCCAGAACGCCGGTATGAGAACCTTCGGCGGCTGGTCGCGGGATATGGCGCAGAAATCCATTAAACTTTATGCCCGAAGCGAATATGACGCCGTCAGGAATGATTTCGATTATGAAATCTTTGAGGGCAATACCGATTATAACGGCATGGCGATAACAAACTATAAGCGAATTGTCCTGCGCAACAACGCGAACGACAACCCTTTCGGGTTTTTAAGGGACGAAACAATATCGTCCATGGCTGCTCAGACAGGTTTGCAGGATACCCAGAACACATGTCCGGCAGCTGTTTTCCTTAACGGCGAATATTACGGTTTTGTCTGGGTTCACGAGGTTTATGACGATACCTATTTTGACGATATGAACGGTATTAAGGACGGAGAATGGGCAGTATTAAGCGGCGGGGAGCATTATAAGGAAGAACCGGAGGATGACCCTCTAAGCCAAAAAGCCGCCGGGGATTATGAAACGCTTTACAGCTACAGTGAAATGGATTTAACGGACGACGCTGTTTTTAACGAGCTGTCAGGTCTTATGGATATTGATAATTTCCTGAAATACTACGCTGTTGAGATTTATGTCGCAAACGGCGACTGGCCTGCCGGAAATTACGAGGCATACAGATACTACGGGAGTTCGGTTCGTTCGGATTATCCTGTAAACACGACCGACGGGAAATGGCGGTGGCTTTTATACGATACCGATTTCGGTCTTGGACTTTACGATACCAGTCCGTCCGAGGATACTTTGGGGATTCTTCTCGGGCAGCGCGGAAATGACGAATCAAAAAGGTCGGATTTGCTAATTGCCCTGCTCAGCCGTGACGATATAAAGGAAAAATTCATCGGTATTATGTGCGATATGATGAACCTGCAGTTTTCGCCTGAAAACGTGAGGGATACCGCTCAAAGGCTTGAGGCTCTCCGTTACAGGGAAGTGGAGAATAATTTCAGATTCGGAGGCGCGCAGCTCAGCGATACGTGGTCAGATATGAGACGCGTGAACGAAGAGGTAACAAAGGCAATAAGGTTCGGAAATTCCCGTCCTGAGGAAATGAAGAAGCAGCTTGTTAAATACCTCGGTATTTCTGAGGACGGCTTTAATATCAGTATTGAAAAAAATGATACCGCAGCAATTAAAGCAAACACCTGCCTTATTGATGAAAATTCGGGGGATTTCAGCGGATTTTATTTCGACCTTAATAAAGTGACTGTCTCGGCTGAGGTTTCGCTGGGTTATGAGTTTTCCCACTGGGTCGTCAATGACGAGATATATACGTCCGAAGACCTTGAAATAACTAAACTTAACGCCGGCGCGGACGACGGTACTGTTACGGTAAGGCTTGTTACCGTTAAATCCGGTGAAATCAAGCCGGTGATTAAGCTTCTTGATTATGAACGGGATATGGATTTTATTCAGATTACCAATCCGTTCGGTGAGGAAATAAATCTAAGGAACTATTATATTTCCGACGACAGTGAGAACCTGTTCAAACAGACCCTTGCCGACTGTATTTTAGAACCGGGGCAGACTGTAAGCATATACTGCAGGAATTACAGCGCGTTTGAAGCTTTGGGGGGCTTTTACCTCGGGTTTAACCTAAAAAATAACGAGACGCTTTACATAACCGATAATCAGGGGCAGTCTGCCGAAACCGTCCTGATGCCTAAAATAAACAATGATTATGTTCTTGTCAGGGATATGAAAACAGGCAGGTTTTATGACTGCAAGAGGGAGGATTCGGGAGCGCTGATTATGGAATAAAGCTCTTTTGCTTCAAGGTTTTTAAACAATAAGGGTATTATTTTTTTTACGGGGGAATATTATTTATGGTGGCTGTCGGAAGTGACCACGCCGGATATGAATTAAAGCGTGAAATAATCGGACTTCTAAAAGAAAAAGGCATTGAATATGCGGAATACGGCTGTACGGACGGAACCCCATGCGATTATCCGCTCGTAGCGAAAGAGGTCTGCGGTATTGTCGCTTCCGGGGAGGCGGATACTGCGATTCTGATATGCGGCACGGGCATCGGTATTTCAATGGCTGCTAATAAAGTCAAAGGAATAAGGGCGGCTGTCTGCACCGATACTTACATGGCAAAATATACGCGTCTTCATAACGACGCCAATGTTTTATGCCTGGGCGGACGCGTTACCGGAGCAGGTTCGGCTGCTGAAATCGCCGATACCTTCCTTAACACGGAATTCGAGGGCGGACGTCATCAGAGGCGGGTTGACCTTATTACGGAAATCGAAAGCAATTAATATATGATTGGAGAACAGTTATGGAAAATGTTATTATTATCGAGCATCCGCTTGTTCAGCATAAAATTTCACTTTTAAGGGATGTAAGCACCGGGGCTAAGGAGTTCCGCGAGCTTGTGCTTGAAACATCCATGCTGATGTGTTATGAAGCCACAAGGGATTTGCCGCTGAAGACGGTCGAAGTGCAGACACCCCTTGCGATTGCCAAAACAAAGGTGATTTCCGGAAGGAAGCTTGCATTCGTTCCCGTACTGCGGGCGGGTCTGGGTATGGCGGACGGCGCCATTCAGCTTGTCCCCGCAGCGAAAATCGGTCATGTGGGTATATTCAGGGACCCCGAAAGTAAAAACGCCGTTGAATATTATTCAAAGCTGCCCTTTGACATTGCCGAAAGGGATGTGATTATAACCGATATTATGCTCGGAACAGGCGCAACGGCTGTTAAATCCATTGAGCTTGTGAAAAAATCCGGAGCTAAAATCATTAAGTTCATGTGCTTTATAGCCTCTCCCGAGGGAATAAAAGCCGTAAATGAAGCCCATCCCGACGTTGCCATTTTCTGCGGAAGCGTTGACGAAAGGCTGGACGAACAGCTTTATATAATTCCGGGACTGGGCGACGCCAGCGACAGGATTTACGGAACGAAATAATATAATGCCGTAACTAATATACTCAGCCTGTTCAGGTTCGGATAATACTTTATTAACAGAATGGAGTTTTTTATATGTGCGGAATAGTCGGATATGCCGGAAAGGAAGTATGCGCTGATATACTGGTAAACGCGCTGAAAAAATTAGAGTACCGCGGTTATGATTCGGCGGGCATCGCCCTTTTTGAAGGCGACAGGATTAAGACTGTAAAAGCAATGGGCAAGATTAACGACGGTCTTGTTCCCAAGCTCAGCGAAAGGAAAAACCTGACTGCCACCTGCGGCATAGGGCATACAAGATGGGCGACGCACGGCGAACCATCCGACGTTAATTCGCATCCGATAGGAAACGGACGCGTTTCCATAGTGCATAACGGGATAATTGAGAATTACCGCGAGCTTAAAAAATTCCTGGTTTCAAAAGGGTACGGCTTTGAAAGCGAAACCGACACCGAAACCGTAGCGAAGCTTCTTGATTTTTATTATGAGGGCGACCCCCTCGAAGCCATTTACAAGGCTTTGAACGATATTGAGGGGGCATATGCCTTAAGCATTATTTTCAGGGAGCATAAAAACAGGATTTATGCCGTCAGGAAGGAAAGTCCCCTGATTATCGGCGCCGGAAAGGGCGAAAGCTTTATTGCTTCAGACGTTACCGCCATCCTTGAGCATACGAGGGAATACTATCTTCTTGAGCATCATGAAATTGCCGTTCTTGATGAAAACGGCATTAAATTTTACGATATGCACGGCTATGATATAGAAAAGGAGCTTCAGACAGCCACCTGGGATATTACAGCCGCTCAGAAAGGCGGATATGAGCATTTTATGCTCAAGGAAATTGCCGAACAGCCTTCCGCTATAAAGAATACCTTATCCCCCAGGATTAAGGACGGTCTTGTCGATTTTTCCGAATGCGGGCTGACGGATGAGAAAATAAGGAATTACCATAATATCTATATTGTCGGATGCGGTTCGGCTATGCATTCGGGACTGGTAGGAAAATCACTGATTGAATCCCTTGCCAGAACCCGCGTGACTGTGGAAATTGCTTCCGAGTTCCGGTATCAGAATCCGCTTGTGACGGAAAACGACCTTGTCATTATCATATCGCAGTCGGGAGAAACAGCCGACACCCTGGAGGCTCTGAAGCTTTCAAGGCGGCTCGGCGCCGATACCCTTGCAATAGTAAATGTGGTCGGTTCTTCAATAGCAAGGGACGCGGATATGGTTATGTACACAAACGCCGGACCTGAAATATCGGTTTGCTCAACAAAGGCATATGCGGTTCAGGTTGCTTTCATGTATCTGCTGGCTGTTAAGGTCGCATTCGTAAAAGACTGCATTGACGCCGGTTATTGCAGGGAGCTTACCGAACAGCTTCTGCAAATCCCGGGTGTTATTCAGAAATGCATTGACAGAAAAGAAGATTATCAGTTTGTGGCTTCAAAAATCATGAGCGCAAAAAGCCTCCTTTATATAGGACGGGGTCTTGACCATGCGTTGAGTATGGAGGGTTCCCTGAAGCTTAAGGAAATTTCATATATCCACAGTGAGGCTTATGCCGCGGGCGAGCTTAAACACGGTACAATATCGCTTATAACGGAGGATACGCCGGTTATTGCCGTGGCGACTCAGAGGCGTCTTTTTGACAAAATGACATCCAATGTAAAGGAATGTAAAACAAGGGGAGCTAAAATTGTTATGGTTTGCCACGAAGACATGACAATGGACGAAAGCTGCGTTGACTATAAGATTCCGCTGCCGTCGGTAAATGACCTTCTGATGCCCTTGATTACTGTTGTTCCCCTGCAGATGATTGCTTATTATACCTCGGTTTACCTTGGCTGTGACGTTGATATGCCAAGGAATCTTGCTAAGTCGGTTACAGTTGAATAGTTGAATAATTGAATCCGGTTAAACCACTGCCTTATAATAACTAAAAGTTTCAAAAAACAAATAAAAATAATACCACCTCAGGCGGTGTTCCAAATTGTTAATTGCTGCTACAGGAGATGACTATATGAAAATCAGGGTAATACTATTATCAGCTTTTATTACAGCTTGCTTAATTGTATCATTTTCTTCCTGCGCCGGTGAAAAACCGAAAGAGCCGGTTGTCTTCGAATCCGGCAAGCTTACGGTATCGCTTGATTATGAAAAGCAGCCGGGATATGCGACAAACCAGTTTGCAGTATGGATTGAGGATATGGACGGCAATTATATAAACACATTATATGCGACGCGTTATACGGCTAACGGCGGATATAAAAACAGACCCGACTCTGTTTTTAACTGGGTTGGAAAATCAGGGCTCGCCGGAATGGATAAATCCGAAGCGGACGCCTTTACTGGAGCCACCCCCAAAACAGGAAACCTTTCCTATGCCTGGAACCTGACCGATAAGGACGGAAATACCGNNCCGGAAGGGGAATATAAATATTTAGCCGAGGGCACTCTCAGATGGAAAAATCATGTCGTATACTCAGGGGTTATAAATATAGGCGGAGAAACGGTTTCTTCCGAAGCGTCGCCGGTATTTGTCTATGAGGAATCGGACGGTCAGCCGGCATTATCTGAGGAATCTGCCGAGAACTCCATGATTACGGCGGTTAAAGCCGTTTATGAACCCCCCGCGGAATAATTAAAAATAATTATATTTATATTATGTAAATGCTTGCATTTGGAAAAATTATGTGATATAATAAAGTTGGATAGTTATAAATATTTGTATTGGTATATTTTTTACAATCAAAAGCATAAATATCAGCACTGAAAGGAGGTATTATTATGTCACTTTACGGTATTAACGCATACAATACTAGCAATTTCTACAGTTCGATGCTTTCTTCAAAAAACCCCGTGTTAAACTCCGGCAAATCGTCGCTCATGGATTTGCTTAATAATAATTCAAAATCCAAGAAGAGCGGTTCAAGCGACATCTATGAGTTTATGAAGGGAATAGCAAACACCAATTCGGGCGACGATTTAATGACCCTTGCAAAGAATATCGACCTTGTGCGTTCAAAAGGCTTCACTAAAAAAATGACCGAGGAATACCGGAAGATTTTTTCAGGGCAGACCGTAAGCTCAGACGAAGCTCAGAGTTCAAAGGACACGGAGCTTAAACTCAGCAAATCGGCGAAAGCCTTGAGTTCGTCCGCCGGAAAGCTTGTTTCGGGGAACATGGAATATTATAAGGATTCCAAGAATGTTCTTTCCGATATGAAGGATTTTGTTAAAAACTATAATTCGACGCTGGACGGACTGAAAGAATCCCAAAGCACGCTCGCGCTTCAAAAGGGAGTTTCCATGGTTTCTTCGACTGCCGCTTATTCGAAATCACTTTCCAAAATCGGGATTACCGTCGGTGCGGATAACAAGCTTACATTAAATGAGGATAAGTTTGCCGAAGCCGATATGAACAGCGTTAAGTCATTATTCAGCGGAAATTATTCTTTTGCGAGCAAAACCGCCGAAAAGGCAAATTATATTGACAGGACGGCTCAGATACAGGCGCAGACAACCTATAACAGCCAGGGTAAGCCGGTTAATTATTATAATCATGCCATGGTTAATTCAATGTTCAGCAATTTGTTTTAAATAGCTAAAAGAGAATTATTAATTTTGTACATAACCGCCAATTGACAAATTGGCGGTTATATGTTATTATTAACTTCATAATACTATTAAACCGTTGAAGCGGAAATAAAACATAACATAAGCGCCCTACAGAGAGCGGGATATTTGCTGAAAGTCCTGCGGGAAATGCAGTTTTGTAAATGGACCGCCGAGGGCAATGGGAACGGTATGATATGGATTTCTTATTATACCTATTATCTGAGACGCAAGCCGGCGTTACCGGCAGAGAATGTATTTGCATTTTCGTAGAGTGGGTTTTTAAGCCAATTAAGGTGGTACCGCAGATTGTAATTTCTGTCCTTATGTATTTTTATAATACATCGGGGCTTTTTTATTTTCTGAAAATTCTTTAAGTGGTATAAATTCCTTCTGAAAACAAATACTTTCCTCATCGGCTATAATTTTATGAGCTGAAAGCTCAAACCGAAAGGAAGTAATTTATCATGAATGAAGCAGCTGAAAAAAGAATCCTTATCAAAGACGAGAAAAATGGACTGACCGTGCAGGATTTAATACTAGTCGCAGTTCTGCTTGCTGCCGGCGCCGTATTGAAATTTTTCGCGGGTACGGTTATAAATATCGGAGGAATGAAACCTAATTTTATTATCGCAATGTACTGCCTTGCTATTATGATGATTAAACCGAGGCTCCATGAAGCCGGAATTATAGGCTTGCTTGCGGGGCTCATATGCCAGTTTTTCCCCGGAACGCCATGGATTAATATGGCAAGCGAGCTGCTTGGCGCCTTATGTATGTGCGGTTTTACCAGGCTTGCCGTTTTAAGAATTAAGAAACTTGATATACGTCCCGTTACCGGTACTTTTGTCAGCACCGTAATCAGCGGGGGAACATACACCGCTTTGCTTTTTATCGTATCGGGCGCGGAAAAATCATTGATGGTGGCATATGTGCCTATTGTACTCTGCACCGCGCTGATTAACTGCATTATTGTTCAGCTTTTATATATCCCGGTAAAAATGGCTTTAAAGGATAAGAAGTAATATAAATCGGAGTTAAACTATGATAACGGTAAAAAACCTTTCATTCACATATAAAAACGGAAATACCCCTGCCTTGAGCGATATTAACCTTGAAATCAGCGACGGGGATTTTATCGGGATAATCGGCGAAAGCGGAGCCGGAAAGTCAACGCTGACATATACGCTCAACGGTATAATACCGCATCACTATGACGGTGATTTTTACGGCGCGGTTACCGTAAACGGGATGGATACCTTTGAAAACAAGCCTGAAAGTCTCGCCCTTCATGTCGGCTCTGTTTTTCAGGATATTGATTCCCGTATGGTTGCTTCCGTTGTTGAGGATGAAATTTTATTCGGACTAGAAAATTTTTCAGTACCGCATAATGAAATTGAGAAAAGGATTTCTGAAACTTTAGAGGCAGTCGGGATTGCGGATTTAAGGCGCCGGAATATATCCAGCCTCAGCGGAGGTCAGAAGCAAAAGGTAGCGATAGCCGCAATAATAGCTTTAAAGCCTGATATTTTAGTGCTTGACGAACCGACAGGCGAGCTTGACCCCCAAAGCAGCGTGCAGATTTTCAGGCTTCTGAAGAAATTAAACGAAGAAAACGGTATGACCGTAATTATTGTTGAACAGAAAATAATGCTGCTGTGCGAATATGCAAAGAAACTTATTGTAATATCTAACGGCAGTATACTGTATAACGGGAATGTCAGGGAGGTTCTCAGAAATATCAGGGAACTGGAAAAACTCGGCGTAAACGTCCCCCGGACCGTTACCCTGTGCAAAAGGCTTGAGGAGCTGAAAGCCTGCGGAAATGAAATCTGCATCAGTATAGACGAAGCCGAAAATCTAGTCAGGAGAATTACCAATGGTTAATTTCAGTAATGTTACTTTCGGTTACCAAAAGGATTCCCCGGCTGTCAGAAATGTAAGCTTTAATATTGGGCAAGGTGATTTTACTGCGGTTGTGGGAGCTAACGGGTCTGGGAAATCAACCCTTTTAAAGCTTTTCAACGGACTTTTGAAGCCTTCCTCAGGTTCCGTAATAATTAAGGATATGGACGTATCTTCAGTACGCACGAGCGTTCTGGCAAAGCATATCGGGTTTTTGTTCCAGAATCCAGACCGGCAGATTTGCCAGAATACGGTCAGGGATGAAATCCTTTTCGGACTCAGGTGCATTTATGATGACGAGAAAATTATTAACTCCCGGTGTGAAGCTATGCTCAGCGAGTTCGGTTTCAATCCGGATGCGCAGCCTTTTTCCCTCAGCCGCGGCGAGCGCCAGAGGGTCGCCCTTGCTTCATTGCTTGCCGGGACCCCTGAAATCCTCATACTTGACGAACCTACCACCGGTCTTGACTACAAGGAATGCATGCATATTATGAGTATAGTGAAAAGGCTTAATGATAACGGAACAACCGTAATTATGGTCTGCCATGATATGGAGCTTGTGCTTGACTTCGCCAAAACCGCTCTGGTAATTGATAAAGGGGAGCTTCTCGCCCATTCGGATGTAAAAAAGCTTTTTATGAACAGCAGCATATTAAACAAAGCATCGCTGCTTCCGCCTCAGATTACCGGTTTGTCTTTTCGCCTGGGAGGTAAATACTCTGATATTTATACGGTTGAGGATATGGCTCAGAGGATTAGAACAGAAATAAAAACGGGGAGGGAATAGCGTTCTGATGAAAGGTTTTTTTGATTACGCCGCCGGGGATACACTTATTCACAGGCTGAATCCCCTTACTAAAATTTTTTTGTCGGTTGCGGTCTGCGTCTCCTGTTTTATTAATTCCAATCACTTTTTCCTGATAAGCATGATTGCGTTTAATCTGCTTATAGCTGTTTATGCCGGTATAGGAAAACGCGGCTTCGGTATTTTAAAGAGCCTCGTCAAAATCTCCGTATTCATTTTTATTCTTCAGCTGTTGTTTATAAAGGGCGGAACTGTCTGGTTCAGCCTTCCGCCCGGCATTGAAATAACCAAAGAAGGGGTATTGAAATCACTTTTAATAGTACTAAGGCTCATCAGCGCGACTATGCCGCTGGCGATTATGCTTTCGGTTACGCAAATGAACGATTTATCCAATATGCTTGTCTTAAAGCTTCATATTCCGTATAAATATGCGTTTGCTTTTTGCACCGCTATAAGGTTCATACCTGTGTTCTCTGATGAAATGAGCGGAATTATAGAAGCCCAGACGGCAAGGGGAGTTGAGTTCGACACAAAAAATATTTTTAAAAAAATCAGGCTTATACTTCCGCTTTGCGCGCCTCTGCTTATATCTTCTGTCAAGAAAACCGACAACAGCGCAATATCGGCGGAGCTGAGGGGATTTGAGCTTAGAACAAGAAACAGCTGCTACAAAACATACCCCATGCATACTGCGGATATTGTTTTTATTCTTTTATCGGTATTGCTTATCGGTATAGCTATTGTTATCAATTTGTATTTCAAGATTATGTAATGCGTACTGAACAATTA
>DBCY01000053.1 GCA_002293295.1 Ruminococcus sp. UBA946
AATTACACAAAATGTGTAATTGTTTCCGGAAACAGACTTGTCTGTTTCCGGGTGCAAAAAAGCAAAGCTTTTTCGCACTACTTCTTGATAATGTCTGCCTATAAAACAGTTTTCTTAAAAACTGTTTTATAGACATTAAATACAAACTGCCGGGTAAAAAACCCGGCAGTTGTTATTATAATTTATACGATTAAAAAGCTTTCGGATGAATTTTAAGCAATTATTATAATGTTAAAGTCCGCAAAAATTTCAATTAATGCTATACAATTAATTCTACCGAGGCATTGAAATCATCGATATAAACCTGAACGGCGTCAACAAGGGCTTCCCTTGTTACAGCCCAGTCAGTACCGTTAATGAATGAAGCCCGAATACCGAATTCACCGCTGTCAATAAGATTATACATATCGGTAGGACAACCGGCATGAATATCATACATAGGGTTTTCTGCGGTCATTTCAGTGATTTTAGCGGACATTTCAACCATTTCATCAGTCCAGCCGTAGTCGTTCTTCTGTTTGTCGATACCGATTTGAATTGTGCGTTCATCGGAGCTGGCAGCGATACAGCACTCCATAAACCTCATAACGCCTTCCGGGTTCTGCGCGCCCTTGCACAGCATATAAGCTTCAATTCCGGCAGGCATATAGTAATTATCGGCGCTGGGGTCCTTCGGAAGGGGAACGAACATTACGTCTTCAGGCTGACCGAAGGTTTTCGTCCATATATCCGGGGACGAGTTTATTTCATACAGACCGCTTATATAGAAAAGCTCTTTGCCTTCGCCGATATACTCAATATGGGTGGTCCAGTTGAATAAATTCTTGTCAGCAACTAATCCGTTATTGAAAAGGTCGTTCATAAATGTCATTGAACGCTCGATTTCCGGCGAGAAGAAATTATGTACGAGCTTGCCGTCTTTCAGCTCGACGGAAGGAACGCCGCTCGTAAGCATCAGCGGCTGTTCGTTGAACCATCCGTCAAGACCGTACTGGTCGCTTTCGGTGTCGCAGAAGTCAAGCAGCATATTTTTAAACGCGTCCCAGTCCCATTTGCCCTCTTCAAGCAAATCGGCAGGCTCGTCGAATCCGAAGGCTTCTATTGTGTTCCTGTTGTAATAAACAACCTGACCCGAAGTTGCCTGAACGGCTATCAGGTAATGCTTTCCGTTTAATTCAAAGTAATCGTTAAGGTCCTTAACTCCGGACCATATCTGACTGTCAAAATCAACATAACCGTCGAAAGCTTCAAACTGATTATTTGCAACGCCCTTAGGGTATGAATCCAAATCGCCGCCGGCAATAAAATCGATACCGTCCCCGCCTATAAGCTTTGTTGAAAGGTCGTTAAAACGGTTAGCCCATGTAGTGGGGATATATTCGATTTCACCGCCGTATTTTTCCTCAAACAGCTCAAGCGAAAGCGCTTTAGTGTTACCTGCCGTTGTTGCATGGAAAGGGTCGTAGAAGGAGAACCATTTTATCGTTTTATTTTCAAGTTCTCCGGTTAATAATTCGGATGCAGCCTGCTGTATGCTTCCGGCGTCCTCTTCGGAAAGCTCGGCGGTATTGATTTCAACCGTCAGCGCGGTAGTGGCTGTCATTTCCGGGTCGGTACTGTCGGCGCATGCCGCAAGTCCGATACAAAAGCTTAATGCCAGCAGTCCTGAAAGCATTTTTTTTAAATTACGCATAATAGTTCCTCCATTAAAATAATAAATACTGGTATCGTTTACATATAAAGATATAAAATACCTTTTATTAATTATAACAGATTATTCATTTAGTGTCAACACATAAATTTTATGTCAACAATAACAATTTTTCTATGGATATTCAATGATTCTGACATGTATTTTCTGTTAAAGACCTGTAAAAAACAATTATGTGAAATTTAGTTTTGAAAATTTATTTAAAGCCCTTGACAGCATAGGAAATAAATGTTACAATAAAAAACAGTACAGATGTTCGATTTTTTACTTATTAAACATTGGGGGTAAAATAATTATGGCGGCAAAAAAAATTGACACTTCTAAAAAAGAAGTATCAAAACCAAGAAATGACGATGAAAAGAAAAAAGCGCTGGAAGCTGCTATTCAGCATATTGAGAAGCAGTACGGAGCGGGAGCCGTTATGAAGCTCGGACAGGCTGCCGATTATAATGTGGACTCTATTCCGACAGGTTCGATGACCCTTGATATGGCGCTCGGAATAGGCGGGGTTCCCAAAGGCAGAATTGTCGAGATTTACGGCGCTGAAAGCTCGGGAAAAACAACCGTTGCGCTTCAGATTGTCGCCGAAGCCCAGAAAGCGGGCGGAGAAGTTGCGTTCATTGATGTTGAGCACGCGCTTGACCCCGTTTATGCAAAAGCTTTGGGAGTGGATATTGACAATATGCTTGTATCCCAGCCGGACTGCGGCGAACAGGCGCTCGAAATTGCCGAGGCTCTTGTCCGTTCCGGAGCAATCGACTGTATCGTTGTCGACTCGGTTGCCGCTATGGTAACAAAGGCTGAAATTGACGGCGAAATGGGCGATACGCATGTCGGACAGCTAGCACGCCTGATGTCGCAGGCGATGAGGAAACTGACTTCCGTCATATCAAAATCCAACTGCGTCGCAATCTTCATTAATCAAATCCGGGAAAAAATCGGCGTTATTTACGGCAGTCCCGAAACAACCCCCGGCGGACGCGCGCTGAAGTTTTATGCGTCGGTGCGCATAGAAGTCAAAAAAGGCGAAACCATAAAAAACGGAGCCGAGGTAGTCGGTAACAGAACCAGGTGCAAAATCGTTAAAAACAAGGTTTCCCCTCCTTTCAAGGAATGCGAGTTTGACATTCTTTTCGGTCAGGGTATATCAAGGGTCGGCGAAGTATGCGACCTGGGCGTTGAGCTTGAAATAATAAACAAAAGCGGAGCCTGGTTTTCCTATAAAGGCGATAAAATCGGTCAGGGGCGTGAAAATACCAAGGAATTTTTAAAGAATAACCCTGAATTAATGAAGGAAATCGAAAAGCAGATTATAGAAAAAAAGAGCGAGCTCGTTATGATTTCAAAGAGGAATAAAAAGGCTGCGGCAATGCAGGCTGCTGCCGCAAACGCCGTATCAGCCGCAAAGGAAACTCTTGAAGCTTCAAAACCGGTTAAAGTAGATATTGACGCAGAGGATGACTTTGAAGAATTTACACCCGTAAAATAGCATGAAAATTTTATCTGTCGAAAAATATAAAGGCGATACATACCTTATTGAAATTGAGGGAAATGACAATAGCAGATTATATTTAAACAAAAAAATCGTTTCCGAATTTAATATTGCCCCCGGGAATATTCCCGAAACGGCTCTCAGTGAAATCATTTCCGCCGATAACATACGAAAAGCCCGGGAACGCGCTTTGTATCTTCTTGATGTGAGGGACTACAGCTTTACCGGGCTGTATGAAAAGCTTATACAAAACTATCCGGATGAAATCTGTATGGAAGTGTGCGGTCTGCTGGCTTCAAACGGTTTAATCAACGATATGCGTTATGCCGAAAACAAAGCCCGTCAGCTTTTTGAAGTTAAGTATACCGGTGTTTACAAAGCCAGGCAGGAGATGAAGCTTAAAGGGTTAAGCGAGGATGTCATCAATGCCGCCATTGAACCGTATTCCGAGAGGGAAAGCGTTTTAAACCGGCTTGAAGAGCTTGTTGAGAAAAAATACGAGCGTTATCTTACTGATGAAAAGGGAGTAAACAAAGTAAAGGCGGCATTACACCGTCATGGTTACAGTTACGGTGAAATTAAAGCAGTCCTTGATTTATACGATTTGGATTTTTCCGATTAAAATAATTTATTGTCTTAGAGCTTGTTTATGAATTTATAATAAGAATATGCGCTCCTTTTACGGATATAATATCGCAAAAGGAGTGTTTTTATGCTGAGAAAAGCTTATATTGAAAGGGTAATAGGACGTGAAATAATCGATTCGAGGGGAAATCCGACCGTTGAGGCGGAGGTATGGCTTTCAGACGGTCATGCCGGCCGCGGCTGTTCGCCGAGCGGCGCAAGTACGGGTCAGTTTGAAGCGCTTGAGCTTCGCGACGGCGACGCTGCGCGTTATAACGGCAAGGGCGTGCAAAAAGCCGTAAACAATATAAACAATACGATAAATATGGTACTGAAAGGACTTGACCCCGGCGATACCCGGCAGGTCGACAACGCGCTTATTAATACGGACGGTACTCCCGGAAAATCAAAATTAGGCGCGAACGCAATGCTTGCCGTTTCACTTGCGGCGGCAAGAGCGGCTTCCAATCATTATAACATTCCGCTTTACAGATTTCTGGGGGGGATTAATGCTTCCGAAATTCCTGTGCCGATGATGAATATTCTTAACGGCGGGGCGCATTCTTCAAATAATCTCGATATACAGGAATTTATGATAATACCTAAAAACGCCGGAAGTTTTTCAGAAGGGTTAAGGCAATGCGCCGAGGTTTATCACAATCTAGCTGCTATTCTTACTATTAAGGGATTGTCGTCAGGGGTCGGAGATGAGGGAGGGTTTGCTCCCGACCTTGAAAATGAGGATGAGGCAATCGAACTGATACTTGAAGCGGTTGAGCGTTCGGGCTACAAGGCGGGAACAGATTTTACAATTGCTCTGGATATTGCCTCCAGCGAGTGGAAATCAGAAGGAAGCGGATACTTTTTACCGAAGAAGAAAACTTCAAAAAGCGCCGACGAGCTTATAGAAAACTATAAAAATATGTGCGCAAGGTATCCGATTGTTTCTCTTGAGGACCCGCTTGACGAGGAGGATTTTAATGGCTGGCGGAAGCTAACAGAGGTTTTAGGCGGCAGTATACAGCTTGTCGGAGATGATTTATTTGTTACCAATCCCGAAAGACTGCAAAAAGGTATAGACAATAAATGCGCTAACGCAATTCTGATTAAACTTAACCAGATAGGCACCTTAAGCGAAACCATAAACACAATAAAACTAGCCGGTAAAAACGGTTATAAAACAATTATTTCTCACCGCAGCGGCGAAACGGAAGATACTTTTATTGCTGATTTAGCCGTGGCTGTGAATTCGGGACAGATAAAAACAGGAGCGCCATGCCGGAGCGAACGTACGGCAAAATATAACAGGCTTATACGTATTGAGGAAATGCTTAATAAGAATACGCTCTGACTGCTTTATTAATCTACAATTAACGGATGTCCGTATGCGGACGTCCGTATTAATTTAATTGATTATTATTTACTCATTGAATTACCGTGCCAAAAAATAAAGTCAGCATTGACAAAAATAAAAAAATGCTGTAAAATAATACATAATTTTAAGAGGCGCAGAGGATGCTTTCAAACACCCTCTAATATTAATACTATAAGTTACCGTAAAAACAGTAAAAATATCCGGAAAGGATTATTAATATAATTATGAATATAGATTTCCATTCACATATTCTGCCGGGTATTGACGACGGAGCCGGAAGCGCTGAGGAAGCGGCTGAATTATTAAAAATCCTTTTCAGGGACGGAGTTGATACCGTTGTCTTAACCCCCCATTTTTACAGGAACCAAAAAAGCATATCGGAATTTCTGACCGAAAGAAGCGCGGCATACGGATTATTAATTGAAAAAATAAACCGGGTTACCGGTATTCCCGATATAAAACTCGGCTGTGAATGTTATTATTACGATACCTTCACTCAGGAAAACTTATCGGAGCTTTGTATTCAAGGTACGGATTTCTTAATGCTGGAGCTGCCGTTTGAAAAGTTCACCGAACGATTTTTACTGAAGCTGAAAAATCAAATCAGCAAAAGCAGATGCAGGATTATACTGGCGCATATTGAAAGATACCTTGGTTATAATTCCGCCGATACGATTGCTGAATTAGTTTCCGAGAATAATGTGCTTTGTCAGATGAACTGCTCGTCGGTAAAAGAAGCCGATTTTTTCCGGAAAAGAAGCCTGATGAGGCTTTTAGACAGGGGAATTGTTCATATTATCGGTACGGACGCCCATAACCTTACATCAAGACCCCCTTTTTTTGCCTATGCAAAAAGAATAATAGAAAAGCACGGCGGCAATGTTTATAAAAATATATGCGAGAGGGGGGAGATGGTTTTGAACAACGAAAGTATAAGGGATATAATAAAAGTATAATTATTTTTTTATTGCCCCGGCTCTGTTTTTAACAGACCGTTTTCATCAAGGTAATAATTAAGCAGTAAGTCCACAAACCTTCCGTATGACTTAGCCCCGTCCTCGACGCCGTTCAGTTTCAGGCTCGCTTCGATGGCGGTATCGGAAACCTCGGCCATAACGGAACCGAGCGGTTCTTCTTTTGCTTTCCTGAAAATTTCATGGCTTCGGAAACAGTCGTTAAGTATGCCGGCATCAATTTTGTTTACAAATTCAGCGTATTCCTTATCGCCGAGTCCGCATTCCTCGTCAACCTTAATCCAAAGGTATTCCATTGCGCTGACATACCCGCTGTAAACAAAATCGGGATTATCGGAATTTACACAGGCAAGGAAGGATATAAAATTAGCTTCGTCCTCAGGCATCCAGCCCTTAAGATGGGCAAGCTCGTGGCAAATTGTGGACGGTATGTCCAGCGGATGCATATTACCGTTATAATTTGCCTCCATACTGAAAGGAAAGTAAATCCCAAGCAGATTGAATTTTGTCATTATGCCCGAGAAAAAAACAGGCTTGGCTTCGGGATAATATCCTCTCAAAGACGGATATTCTTCGCCCAGCTTTTTCATCGCCCTTTTTGCTTCGCCGTTATAATCCCCTGTCAGAATAAAATTATTATTTTCATCCCGGGCAACGTAGTCGGGATGGTTCGTCAGGNNATTATTATTTTCATCCCGGGCAATGCCTGCCGACGCGGCGTTTGCTTTTTCTATAACCGCCTCGGCAACGTAATAAAGCTGTTCAGGAGTATATTCGTTCCGTCCGGTATTGTAAACCTCCGCAAATCCGGAACAATGGTATAAAATGAAAAAGTTAGACGTATTGGCAGCCAGAATAAATGCCAGTAACCATAATACGGTTTTTCCGAATATATATGTGATTTTTTTCCGTTTGCCCTTATTAAGCATAATAATTATTACGTATGCAGCAATACCACCCGTTAAAAGGAAGATTCCGAGCGCAATCATTATTTCTCCGAGAGAAAAGGGGAAAATTCCTGAAATTCTTGAAAATATGCCCTGTACAACAGGGAAAACATTGCTTCTGTGCCAGTCGGAAAAAGCGGTTGAATTCCATGAAAGAATATTAACAATTATACAAATTATGTATACTGAGGCTAAAACCAGGGTGCTTTTTTTTAATATCATGAAGTTTATCATACCCTTCCAGATAATACGGTATATATATAATATTTTACAGAATAAATACTGACAAGTCAAGCAAATACTGAAAAACTGACATAGTAATTAATACCATTAATATAAAATGGGTATAATTTATAAAAAATATATAACAGTATTGTATATTTGAAATA
>DBCY01000037.1:0-3894 GCA_002293295.1 Ruminococcus sp. UBA946
GAAATATTATAATTAATATAGTATCAGGAACATTTAACTTCGGAAAGGATAATTATTATAATGAGTAAGAAAAAAGAAGGAAAAACCTTTATGGAATTTATGCATGCTGCCTTGCCGGTGGCAATAGCGCTGGTAGTTTTTCTTGTTTCGGCAGGCTTTATTATTTTCAAGATTGTGAACGACAGGAACTATAACGAACGCTGGAAGGATTATGACGAATGCGGGTTAAGCTGATAGTAGTCAGAAAATAGTGGTTAGTAGTTAGTTTTTGCTTCGCAACCCCTTACACCTTACCCTCATTTAGTAGTTAGTGGGAGCTTGAAATGTATATTTATAACGCGCAGATATTCCCTATGGACAGACCGCCGGTTGAGCTGGGCTATGTACGTATAGAGGGAACTAAAATAACCGAAGTCAGCGGGGGCGTCCCTGATAATATTTCCGCGGATGATTATAACGCGGGCGGTATGCTTTTATTCCCCGGATTTATCGACGCCCATTCTCATATCGGACTGCTCGGCGACGGCGCGGGAGCGGAGGGCGACGACATTAACGAGGATAACGACCCCGTTACCCCGCATTTGCGAGCTATTGACGCGCTTTGCTTTACCGACGGTTATTTTGCCGAAGCCGTAAAGGCGGGGATTACAACCTGTATCACAGGGGCAGGCTCCGCAAATCCTGTCGGCGGGGATTTTATCGCTGTCAAGACATACGGGCGTTCAGCCGATGAAATGCTGATTAAACGCGTCGCCGTTAAGTTTGCCCTGGGTGAAAACCCCAAGGCGGCATATGCCGAAAAGGAAACAAGCCCCGTAACGAGAATGAGTACCGCCGCTATTATAAGGGAAGCTCTTTTCAAGGCGGGACGTTATATGAACGATATTGAGTCCGCAGTAAAAAATGATGAGAGCCTGCCTGAATTTGATATTAAGTCGGAGGCTTTAATTCCTTTACTTAAAAATGAAATCAAGGCGTATTTCCACTGCCACCGCGCCGACGACATAATGACTGCCGTTCGTATATCAAAGGAATTCAACCTTGATTATGTGCTTGTGCATTGTACCGAAGGCCATTTAATCGCGGATTTGCTGAGCGAGGAAAAAGCCGCTGTATTTTTAGGTCCCGTGATTTGCGGAAGGAGCAAACCCGAGCTTTCAAAGCTTTGTACCGAAAACGCAGCTGTACTGCATAAAAACGGGGTAAGAATCGCCGTTTGCACCGACCATCCCGAGCTTCCTGTAAATTATCTGACCTGCAGTGCGGCTTATTGCGTTAAAGCCGGGCTTCCCCGCCTCGAAGCCCTGAAGGCGATTACCGTTAATCCGGCTGAAATTGCGGGTATTTCCGACAGGACGGGTTCTGTAACTGCCGGAAAGGACGCCGACTTAATCCTTCTCAACGGCGACCCCCTTGACATAATGACGGATGTAGTCATGACTATAATAAACGGCAGGATTGCCTACAAGGCGGGTCAGCTTTAATTTGCTCTGCAAATTAAAGTACGCGCGTTTTAAACGCGCGCAGCGGCAAAGCCGCCTGACCCGCCCCTTGGGCGGCTGTATGGTTACAAGTGAAGGGCAATAAGGGTGGTATTGAAGTAAATTTCGGAGTGAATGACGGAGTTGGCGGGATACCTTCCCTGGAAACTTTTGCTGATATTGACTTAAGAGAAATCCCGATAAAAGAAACCGATGGGGCGTTCTATAAATTAATGACGCTTGAACAATACTATAAGGTATATTCGTGTTCCTTACAGGACAGTTACCGTTCCGATAAAAGCGGTCATAAAGACCAAAACAAAATTGATATTCTGAAAAAAGCTGTGAACCGCACCGTATAAAACAGAGCTTATACATACCCGCCTTTGGCGGCTGATAAGTTATAAAAATTACTAAGGGGCATACAGCACAAAAAAATAAATAGTACGGGAAGAATCGCCCTGTTGTTCTCACACTTTACAAGCTTTGCAAACATGATAAATTATTAGGCGTATACATAAAGAAATTGAGGGGTGGAGATAAATTTGAAAATCAAAAAAATTTTTAGCGCGGTTATAGTTTTATTATTTTTCATTTTAACTTCCTGTGCATATGAATATCCGGAAGAGCTTGTCGGTTCGCGGTATTCGTTGTCGGAAGAATCTAACGGCACCGTTGAAATGACATATACCTTTACAGCTTCAGGCAAAGCAACAATGGTTATGGTCAGCACGCATAAAAACGGACGGAGTTTAACACAAACCTTTGAAGGAGACTATAAACCGAAGGGTGGTAAACTGAACGCAGCTTTAAATAGTTCCGCGATGACCGTTTCTGATAATTCTTCATATACGGTTAACGGGAATACATTAACGGTTGTGAACGACAGGGGTGAAACGGCTGTGTTTGAAAGAGTATCATCATAATTAATATACTAAAGCGTGTTCACATTGCCCGTGCTTCGTGTTTTATAACAGAAGTTTTACTATCAGGGAAATTATACCGACTTATACAAAGATAAAGGATATTAAAAAACTATGAGAGAAATAAATGTTGCCGAAATCGAGGACTGCGTCCGGGATTTGTGTATACAGGCAAATATAAAGCTCCCCGGTTCGCTTGAGGATTGTATACGGCGTTCGGGTGAAATTGAAAAATCCCCTGCCGGCAGGGAGGTTTTTGCCGCCCTTGTCAGCAATATTGAAATTGCCGCAAAGGATAAAATCGCAATTTGCCAGGATACCGGCATGGCTGTTATTTTTATCGATATAGGTCAGGATGTGCATTTTACGGGCGGCTCCCTGTACAAAGCAATCAACAGGGGCGTTGCGAGAGGGTATAAGGACGGGTATTTAAGGTGTTCAATAGTGCAAGACCCGCTGGAACGCATAAACACGAATGACAATACCCCTGCCGTTATACATACCAGTATAGTCGACGGGGATAAGGTAGGGATTTCAGTATGCCCAAAGGGTTTCGGCAGCGAAAACATGTCCGCAGTAAAAATGTTCAACCCGTCGGCTTCGGCTGAGGATATTGAGGACTTTGTAACCCAGACCTGCTCAGAGGCAGGTAGCAACCCCTGCCCCCCCATTGTCGTAGGGGTCGGAATAGGCGGCGATTTTGAATACTGCGCTTTCCTCTCGAAAAAAGCCCTGTGCCGCGATATAAACATTAAAAATTCCGACCCCCTTTATTCCGGCATGGAAAAACGCATGCTCGATAAAATAAACCGGCTTGGCATAGGTCCCCAGGGCTTCGGCGGGACGGTCACGGCGCTCAGCGTCGCAATAGAAAAAGCCCCGACGCATATTGCCGGGCTTCCCGTTGCGGTTAATATCGGCTGTCATGTCACAAGGCATGCATATGCGGAAATATAGTGTATAGCTAATTAACAATTAATAATTAACAATTAACAATGGCGGTGTCGCCTTTCGGCGACAATTTTAGAGACAGCACATATAAAAAGAAATAACCGCCCTCACTCTCTAAAGTAGGCGGTTATTTTTTATTAACTAGCGCAATAGAGGGGTGATCGTTTAATCGGTATACCCTTGCTGTTTTTTGTTATACACCCGCTTTACAAATATGTCAAGTAGTTTTTAGAAAATAGTAGTTAGTAGTTAGTTTTGTTAAAACGCGAAAAAAATGTTGACATATGTGAAAAAATATAGTATTATGTTAAATGAAGAGCATATCGTAGAAAACGGCAGACGGTTTTTGCCTTGCTCCCTTTTTAAAAAGGGGGTGTTTATAATGAATTTATTATTAAATTTCATAAGTGTATTAGTAAATGTAATGTCACTAATCCGCGATATAAACATACATAAAAGCGCAAAAAAATAACCGTCCACCCTTACACAGTGACGGTTATTTTTTAACCTAATAACTAAGGGAGCAGCCGTCTGTCGGT
>DBCY01000037.1:3994-18920 GCA_002293295.1 Ruminococcus sp. UBA946
CCTGTCACAAATCCATCTATAAATTTTTCTTTTTCATCAATTTCCGATTTGGAATCCTGTGCCATAAAATATTCAATGAATACTTTCTTTTCTTCTTTAAGATTATTATTATCAAAATACCTTTTTAACCATGTTTCATTATCAGTAATTCTGTTAAGTAAATTAATATACTCCGAAGATTTTTTTGTTTTTTCTTCACAGTCCTTAATATATTCATTATAAAAAGTTTCTATAATATTTATCATAAAATGGCCATCCTTTCCGTGCGTTTTGTCCTGTGAGGACAAACTCCTAAGTTTGAACTTTATTTTCAAACTTTAGTCGCCTCATGATTATTATATCATAATTACATATATTATAGTGATATACAGAGTTATATACTCTATTGCAATCAGTTTTGTATTATTTATTACNNCCCTTCCGTGTTTAAAAAATATTTTTCTGCCTATAATAAATTACATTAACTTAAAATTTATCTTTGAATTTTTAGTTAATGGGGTGGTGCTGTCTGCGGATGGCGCCCGCTGTACACACAGCGGAAAGCCGTTTATCCTAAAAACTAATCTTTTAAAATTAAACGGCTATAATCCAAATATATTTTTCGTTTTTGCTTTTGTATACGGAAAGGACGGTTTATTATTATGACGGCAGTAATAATGGCGGGGGGNNGCTGAGGCTGAGACCCCTTACCTGTAATATGCCCAAGGCAATGCTTCCGGTGGCTAATATCCCGCTGATAAATTATACATTGAGTATACTGGAACGGTATAATATAACAAACTGTATTATTTCTGCCGACAGGTTTTCAAATCTGCTTTCAGAATTCCTCGGAGAGTCGGGAACTCTGGACTTCTCGTTGTCCGATAATCCCGAAGGGACGGCAAGGGGGCTTGAAAAGGCTGTGAAATATGCCCGTACCGACTATATAATTGCCGTTAATTCCGATGTTCTGTTCGATTTTGATTTACAGGCTGTAATAAGGCATCATGAGCATAAAAACTGCGATATTACCCTTGTTGTGAAGCCCGCATCAAATCCTTCCGACTATATCATAGCGGTTACCGAAAGCGGCGTCGTAAGCGGAATTAACGAACATCAGCCGAGGGAAAGCTGCGTATCAAACCTTGCCGTAACGGGGGTAATGGTAATAAGAACTGAGCTTGCCGGACGGATTTCCGGTTACGGAAGCGATATTATAACGGAATGTATTCCTGCCATGATTAAAGAAGGCATAAAAGTAAATACCTATACTGAAACGGGTTTCTGGATAGACGTCAATACCCAAAACGATTATATTGCGGCAAACAGCGCCGTCGTCCGCGGCGATTATCAATATAATCAAAGCGATATAATTATACACCCCGATGAAAAAAGCGGGATTAATGTTATCCCTCCTGCGGTCATAGCGCCGAATGCCCAGGTTGCACACGGAGCTGAAATCCATAACGGGAGCATTATAGGGGAAAACGCAACGGTGTGCAAGGGCGCGAAAATTCACGGCGGTATTATAATGAACGGAGCTTTTATCGGCGAACGCGCGACGGTAAACCAGGCTGTAATCGGAGACGGGGCAAAAATACTGTCGGGAGCCGCCGTTTATGAGGGAGCCGTAATCGGAAGCGGCGCCGTAATCGGGGAAAACGCGGTTGTGAACAAAGGAATAAAAATCTGGAACGGACGTCAGATTGAACCCTATGCATGTGCCGCAAACGATATTAAATACGGTTTTGCCAAACCCATTTCAATCGACGACGACGGTATTACCGGTGAAACCAACGGCATTATAACCCCGCAAATCGCATCTGTGCTGGGCAGCTCGGCTGTTACCGTCGGAGGTAAAATCGGCGTCGGATATAACGAGACGTCAGCCTCGAAATCGCTGGCTCTCAGCATAGCTTCCGGGGTAATGGCGGCAGGCGGGGACGTATGGCTTTTCGGGGAAACGACAGAACCGGAGCTTTCCTTCTGCGTAAGAACCTGCGAGCTTTCCTGCGGGTGCTTTGTCGACGCGGGAGTAACCGCGAAAATAAAATTCGTTTCATCGGACGGACTTCCCCTGACGCGAGCCGAAGAAAAGGCTATTGAAGCCGGTATAAACAGGAGCGAATACAAGAGGGCGGCATTCATGCATTTCGGAATCCTGAAAAACTGCCCCGAAATGAGCGAGCTTTACAAAAACTTTATCAGGAAAACCGCTCCCGAAAAGCTTAACGGCATCCGTGCTGTAGTGAACGCGCCGGGGGAAAAAATTTCTGAGCTATGCGACGGTATCCTGAAGGAAATAAACGATAAGAACGGAGAACCCATAGTATTCCACCTCAGCTCGGACGGGCGGAAAATTTCCGCTTATACAGACGAAACAGGCTATGTTTTCCATGAAAAGCTTACGCTGCTTTGCTGTCAGAGACAGTTCCAGAAGGGCGAGGATATTGCTCTTCCCTACGACTTCCCGACCGTTGCCGACAAGCTTGCGGAAAGATACGGAAGTACGGTTATGCGTTATTCGGGGTGCGCTTCTTCCGGCACGGAAATATCCGATAAAGAAGCCCGTTCGCTTGCTTCAAGGACCCCATTCGTTTATGACGCCGCGGCCCTTATGCTTATTATACTGGACAGCCTTTCGTCAAACGGCTATACCTTGAAAAAGGCGCTTGGCGAACTGCCTGAATTTGCCACGTCAAACAGATTCGTGGCTTTGAGCAGAAGCCCTGCCGATACCAGAAGCTCGATTGAAGTCCTGCGGAACATCTGCGCCGAGAGGCAGGCGGTGAACGACGGAGTGGTCATTAACGACGCCAAAGGGAGGGTACTGATAAAACCCGTTAAAACGGGGAAGGGTATTATGATGCATGTGGAAAGCTATGAAATGGAAGCTGCAAGCGAGCTGTGTGATTTTTATCAGGACCTAATTGTTACTAAATTTAAAGAAAATTGTGTCGAATAAATTTTGTTGACATAATCCCCCGTTTGGTATATAATTAATAATGTTTAATTTTGTTCGGATTTATCACAGCATTTTTTATTTAATTGGAAGCGTTTCTTTCTTTGAACCTGTTCCCATAGGCGTAAACGCATATCATTCCGGCAGTTTCTGGCGGGTGCAGCGTTGAAAATCCTTGAAAGGCGACAGCCATTCCGGGGATTTTCGCCTTGTCTTCAACAGAATCATACTCGAAATCCATACATTTTTCCGGTGGGAACAGGTTCTTATTCTTGAATAACAGAGCTTTCAAAATAACACGGGCGGTTTTTTGACTGTCCGTACATAATAATTATTTATTTAATGTTCGTAAAAATCAAATAATTTATTTAATGGTTATATAAAATTTATATAATCTGTTGTTGTCGTGCGGTTTTGCGTCAGAATCCGGTCTTGTCAGAGTTTTACATTCCTGATTAGAATAATGCGGCTGTTATTATACATTTAAACAAAATGAAGCAATAATATTTACAATAATGAATAGAGGTAAAAGTTTGAAAATTAAATTTTTCAAACTTAGGAGTTTTGTCCTTTCAGGCCAAAACATCCGGAGAGGATGGTTATAAAGTGGCAAAAGAAAACATAAAAACAGGATTGAATCGTTACGGCGAAAGGATTGCGCCGAAAAATCCCGTTATTAAGAAGGAACCAGCCGGTAATAACGCCGCTGAGGACGGCGGGAAAAAGGACGCCAGGCGTTCCTTTACCAGGAAAAAACCTGCAAAACCCGCTGCTGGAGTTCAAGGCATTTCTGAGAATAACGCAAAAAAGCCTGCATCGTCCTCAGGCAGGAATAATACCGCACTGAATGAAGAAGCGGCTGCCGGCATTGCCGCTCCCGCTGCCGAGGCTGTATATCAGACAAATCATAAACCGTCGAAAAAATCCCCGCTGAAAATCATACCGCTTGGCGGGCTTAACGAAATCGGAAAGAACCTGACTGTTTTTGAATATGCGAACGATATGTTTATAGTAGACTGCGGGCTTGCCTTCCCTGACAGCGATATGCTGGGCGTGGATATTGTAATCCCTGATTTCACCTACCTGGAGCAGAACGAAAGCAAACTCAGGGGAGTTATTATAACGCACGGTCATGAAGACCATATAGGCGCGCTGTCATATCTGCTCAAAAAAATAAATATCCCCGTTTATGCGACGAGGCTTACTATAGGGCTGATTGAAGGGAAGCTGAAGGAATTCAACCTTCTGTCCGAGGCAAAGCTCAATGTGGTAAATCCGAGGCAGACAGTCCGCATGGGCTGTATGGGCGTCGAATTCATCAGGGTCAACCATTCCATCCCCGACGCCGTCGCCCTTGCAATTCACACCCCGGTGGGGGTTGTCGTTCATACCGGCGACTTCAAGGTGGACTACACTCCGATTGAAGGCGGAATAATTGACCTTGCAAGATTCGGAGAGCTTGGCAACCGCGGCGTTCTGGCTTTGATGTCCGATTCGACGAATGCCGAAAGAAGGGGGTATACCGCCTCCGAACGCACTGTGGGTTATTCCTTTGAGCGTTTCTTTGAAGAAGCCGGGAACAAGCGCATTATAATTGCAACCTTCTCGTCAAACATCCACAGGGTTCAGCAGATTATAAACAGTGCGGTACGCTGCGGGCGGAAGGTCGCCGTATTCGGCAGGAGTATGCTTAATGTTATCAGCACCGCTATGGAGCTCGGGTATTTAAAGGTTCCCGAGGGTCTTATCATCGGCATTGACGATATGAACCGCTTCCCCCCTGAAAAAATCGTGCTTATTTCCACGGGGAGCCAGGGGGAGCCTATGTCGGCTTTATCCCGTATGGCCATGAACGAACACCGGCAGGTTTCAATCACCCCGATGGATTTTATAATAATCAGCGCAACCCCCATACCCGGAAATGAAAAGCTTGTCAACAAGGTTGTAAACGAGCTTATGCGTTCGGGAGCCGAGGTTATATACGAGTCTATGTATGACGTGCATGTTTCGGGACATGCCTGCCAGGATGAACTTAAGCTTATGATTTCCCTTACGAAGCCTATGTTTTTTATACCTGTCCACGGCGAGTACAAGCACCTGAAAAAACACGCGGGGCTTGCTTATGAGCTTGGCATGAGCCGCGACAACGTAATTATAGGCAGTATAGGGAACGTAATCGAAACTGACGGAAACCAAATAGGAATCACCTCTCAGGTTCCCGCCGGACGCGTCTTTGTCGACGGTCTGGGCGTAGGGGATGTCGGCTCGATTGTTTTAAGGGACCGCAAGCACCTTGCCCAGGACGGGCTTATTATCGCCGTCGCCACAATAGAGGTTGAAAGCGGAACCATCCTTGCCGGACCCGACATTGTTTCAAGGGGGTTCGTGTATGTGCGCGAATCCGAGGAGCTTATGGGGGCGGCAAAGGAAATTCTCTGCAATACCCTGCAGAAATGCCTTGAGGGGAATATGCGCGACTGGAATACAATTAAGGGCAGGATGAAGGATACCCTGGGAGATTATATATTCATGAAAACAAAACGCCGCCCCATGATTCTTCCCGTTATTATGGAGCTGTAACGGTCAGGGGTCAGGCTTAAAAAATCGGAAGGTCGGAAAGAGGCTGTAATAAAAGCCCCCGAAGCCGCTTGAAATCGAAAGATTTTAAAAGGCTTTAGGGGCTTTTGTTATATAATGTCTGCTGAACGCTCTTTAATAATATCATATGAAAACTTTGTCGAAAGTTTTGTGTTGACAAATGGAATTATTTGGGTTAATATATTAATAACTTGGTATTATTAAAATCCGATGGAAATGCCTGATAAAAAACTTAATAAAGCAGGAAGTGAAAAGAGATGTATAAACAGATGACCTGTCCCGAATGCGGAAAAGAATACGGCGAAAAGCTGACCTTTTGCATAAGCTGCGGCGCCAGGCTGATATGTATCAGCGGTGAAATTGACGATGATATTAAAACCCAGGAAAATAACGGAAATGCAATCGGAACGGACTGCTATACGGATATTACGGAGCAGGGTAAAACGGCGGAAGGACTGAACCAGAGAAAAAACATTCATATTACGTCAAACAGCGGTGTAATCCCTGATATTAATGAACTAAACCCTGTCAGTGACGAAATGGAATATCATGAAACCGAAGATAAAGGATTCGCCGCTTTAAAAATTGAATCCCGGCAGAAAAAAAACATTTTCAAGCGTTTGGGTATAAACGCCGTTTCATTCGGCGTAACAATACTGATGTTCTGCTTTATAATTGTAACATTCGGTTCCTTTGTGGGAAGAAGGCTTACTGATGAAAAACAAATTAATGAGTTTATAAACCGTACTGATTTACTCCGCCTTCCCGCTGCCGAACTGAGCTTTGTCGATAAGGATTCATACCCTATTGAATCCGACGCCACTCTGCTTGACGCTATTTATACCATGTCGGAAGGCACCGGAATTTCAAAGGACAATATCCGTAATATTTATAATGATTCAACTATCAAGGATTTTATCAGCAATATAATTATCGGATACGCCGGGTATATACGCACAGGCGAGCAGCCTGAAAAACTGACAGCGGAAAAAATAAAACAGGTTTACACGGATAACATCGGAATGATAAACACTATGATAAAGGCGGAACTGACGGAACATGATATAAATCTTGCATATAACGAAATCGATAAGACATCGCCGGTTCTTGACAGTATATCAGCGGAAAAACTGGAGAACAGCATGATAAGCGCCTGGATTACTCCTTTCAGGCTATATATTTCAACACCGGTATTAGTTGCCGGAACAGTCCTCACCTTTTTTATGCTTATAATATTAATAACCGTAAATAAAGACGTAAAAAAGGCGTTAAAATGGTGCGGTATTCCTCTGATAATTTCGGGCGCCGCCATACTCTGCCTGACATATTTGGTTTCAATGCGTGTAATGTTCGGAATTATCAAGTCTGAATCAGTAAAAATGCTTCTTCACAGCATTTCGGAGGTTATATCAGGTGAAATGTATCTGACAGGCGCTTGTATCGCTGTCCTCGGCATTCTGTTTGTTTTTCTCCCGGGGAGGGTTGCTGGTACCAATTAACAATTAAAAATTNNGCGGCGGTATGATTTTAATTAATGCGTACTGAACAATTACATATTTTGTGCAATTGTTCAGTACGCATTATTATAGCTCTTACGATTTCAAAACGTCAGAACCGGCTGGCAAGGCTAATAATTCTTTAAAATACCCTTAATTTCAATAATATAACTGCTGATTTCACTGCTGCGTGTAAATTCATAAACCCTTTCAAAGCAGTACAGGGCAAGACCGTATTTTTTATCCTTATAACATCTCATTCCCAGTGAATATGCTGTGTTAATTACGGATTTTGTAGGTCCTGACTGTATTTCATCACGGGCAAGCAATTTACTGACAGCTTCCCTTGACGGGCGTTTCGGGAACTTTCCCGTCTGCGACTGTATATGATACAGCTCCGCCTGCGCCTCAATAGAATTTTTAATACTGAGAGAAACATAATTCATGGCGGCGGAATTTTCATATTTCTCAATATCGAAATAATAAATAGCATAATAACGGAAGCATTTTGCCAGATATTCAGCCGAATAAGAATAATAATGCGCCTGTTTAATCCATTCAAGCCCTGCGTCGTAATCACCCGTCACCCTGTAAAAATCTGCAAATTCCAGCATTGCGCTCACGCTGACAGGATTGAATTCAGCAGAAAGGCTCAAAGCCTTTTCGGCATTTTCGAGCTTTTGCATTTCAGCCATGCATTTTCCGTATAAACGGTAAGCTTCCGATATATTGAAAGTTAAGTCATATACCGCTTTTTCCGGCTTTAATTCGCTTACATATATAAAATGCTCCAGCGGATTATTGAATGAAAGATAGATATACTGACCGTCTTCATTGAATTTCCCGCCGCACTGCTTAATTACGTACGCAAGCAGTTCAGCTCCTTTTATATAGTTTTTCTTATCTATTTCAGCGGACGCTTCATTTACGGTTATATTTAACGCATTGATTTCTTCATTAGTCATCATAATACCGATAATCCTTTCGATTATGTGATAAAACAGCCGTTTAATTTTAAACGGTTTTGTACTTTAATATTATATCATGCTATTGAAATTATTTCAAGTAAGTAAATAATAAAATAAAAGAATGCCCGTATTTTCCTGTAAACGGACATCTTTTCTTATACTTTTTACTTCATTATATCTGTTATTATTCTGATTTTTTATCATATTTTTGTTTCCATAAGCATCTCAAAGTTGATATGTTCAGTCGGCGCAAAATCGTCTGTGAACGGCTCCTTGTTCAAAAAATCATATTCCTTGTATGAATCATTCAAAATCGGCAGATTGTTTGAATAGATACCTATTATATTGCCTCGTCTTTCAGGAGTTCTGACATTATGAGCGCTCTGATTGAAATTTGCGCTGTAAGGAGCGTCAAGCACCTGAAAAAGCTCCTTGTCTCCTTCAAAAACTGCAATCATATTAACGATAACAAGCGCTTCCGGTGATGCAATCCGGGCAATTTGTTTACCGTATTCGGCGGTTGTGAACTGCCAGGGTATTCCCGCTTCCGAAAATACGTCTACAAAAATCAGGTCATACCGCTTATCGGTATTATTTACATAAATACGGGCGTCATCAAATATAAGGTTTAAATTAGGCTTCTCTTCAAAATGGAAGAATTCCTTAGAAACATCCTCAAGAGCCGGATCAATTTCAACGACATCAATAACAGAACCGGGATAATTCTTCGCCAGATAGGACGGAAAAACAAAAGCCCCTCCTCCGAGAACGAGAATGTTTTGAGCTTCGTGCAAAGACGCCGCGGACGCAAATTCGTTTGTATACCAGTGTATAAGCTCGTCATTCCGTCTGTCATCCTTATAAACCGCCGACTGTACGCCTCTGGGGTGAGTAATAAGATTAACAACCCCGCCTTCCGTTTTAACTATATATGTGGCAAGGGGACTGTCTATTGTAACCGCATTAGGATTCGGGGTTGTAAAAATGTTTATAAACAAGGCTGCCGCTATGGTTAAGCTCATAATAATGCGGATTGTTAAATACTGCTTGGGCACAAGCAGCCAGCTTGAAGCTATAAGCATAAATATTATTATAAGAAGCGTTTTGCTTGAACCTATTAGTTCAAAAAACACGAAACCGGTCAGAAACGTACCCGTAATGCTTCCGATTGCATTCATAGAGCTGAGCCTTGCGACTGTTTTTCCTGATGATTCAAGGGATTTTAAGTTAAGCTTAACGAGGTAGGGGCTTATCATCCCCAAAAGGAAGCTTGAAGGCACGAACAGGATAAGCGCGGCGAAAAGCCCCTGAAGCCGGGGGTCGCTGAAAACCGCGATAACTCGTCCCAATACATCGTCCTTTAAAATAAAAACGCTTGTCACCAGAGCCGCCGTCAAAATGCAGATGACTGCGACATCAGCCTTTTCGCTTCTTTTATCGGCTAGCCTTCCTCCCGCGGCATAGCCTATTGTCAGCGCAAGCATAATCATTCCTATAACGTTTGTCCATATGTATGTCGAGCTTCCCATCGCGGGAGTTAATATCCTTGCCCCGACAAGCTCGAACGACATCATTGCAAAGCCGGACACAAACGCTATTATGCAGTTTATTACCTGCCCTGTTGATTTAACCTGCTTCTTTTCATTATCCGGCATAATAATTCCACTCACTTTCAATTAATTATTAAATTTCATACTAATCACTTTCATCTGAATATTCTATTTGCGCATTGTTTATACCCTTAATATCTTCCTTTTTAACTTCGAGAAGTCCGATATACCGTTCTATAGCGTCATTAAAACCTTTGTAAGAGTGACTAATATATAATTGAAGCGTATTTCCGTTTCTGACAACTTTTTTAACGCTTATAATATTAGGAACAGAGGGGAGAAGTTTTGAAAAGAATACCAGAGAGTTGTCTTTAAAAAATTCATCGTTGTAATTACCGTAGAAATCTGATTCCAAATCATCATAATGCGATATTCTTTCAGAATTATTCTGAAAGCCAAAATCCAGGTCCAAATCTTTTAATACTTCCTGATTTTCAATTAAAACGCAGTAATCCGAAATATCATCCTTCATATATCCGAGGAGAAAGTTGTAATTGCCTTCGGACGTATCCTCGGTATAGATTACCCCTTTATTAAAGCTCACGGGAATATCACCGTCGATACCTATAATCGCAGAAGTTTGCGTTGTTTCTTCATACCCGGTATTTTCTGCGTTTTTTGCGCCAGAAGCATCCGAAAACGATGCTGTTTCCCTTTTACCGCAGGCAGACAATAATGAAAAAAGAAAAATTACTGATATTAGCAGACAGACTTTTCTCACGATAAACCACCCTTTCCCGTTAAAACACTTCTTCTGTATAAAGTTTTATTCTGTTTTCAACAATACCGGCAACCGCATCGGCTGTCTTTTGACCGGAAGCATACGCGCCCGTTTCCTCGCTGATTATATTAAGAATTTCCGTATCATAAGGATATATTAAATAAGCGGATTTTATAAGCTCCATGAATTTTTTATTATCCTCGTCAGTGTTAGGTCCCAGGTCGTAACGGCTTCCGTTCAAAAAAACATAGTTTGTGCCGTTATCCCTTTTAGCTTCTGCCGCAAGCCTGTCAAGCTCCGAAAGCTTTACCGGCAGATATGCGGGGAATCCGGAAGATACACTAACCGTCATATTAAATAAAAATTTAATAAACTCCCACCCGCCTTCGTTTTCGGGTGATTCAACCAGCGAAAACCTGACAGGCAGAAGATATGTTCCGTTTTCTTTGTTTTTAGCGGGATAGCCTTTAAAGGTATACTCCTCGCCGCCGAATACCGCATAATCATAATACCTTACCGACAAAACCCCCGCTCCTGCAAACTGAGTGCCGAAAAACCTCTTCATAAGAGGGTCGCCGTTTTCAGTACCCGATAAAAAATTATCATAATCATCCATTATCCCGCTTTGCATTTCGGAAGTGGGGAAGCGGTCGGATATTTTCAGGATTTTCATGAACTCCCCGCGGTCAAAGTTTACCTCCATCGTAACAGGGTCTATAAACAAATTGCATACCATCCTGCCTATAAACTCCTCTTTCGGCTGGTGGTCAAAAATAAACTTTGCGTCAGGTTTTGAATCCAGGAAAGACGCAAACTCATCCAGCGTCCATCCGGGTTCCGGTCCGGCATCGGAGGTCTTCGCCGCTATGGTTTCAATCCAGAAGCACGGGAAAAGCTCGTAAAGCTCCCCGTCCCTTTCCAGTGAGGTAAAGGCTGAAGGCAAATAATCTTCCCTGTTAAAACCGGGGTCGCTGTCAATAAGCTCGTTCAGTTCCGCCATAATACCCTTGTCAATATAACTGCTGATATCCATTGTATCGGTCTGAGACGAATAAATTATATCCGGGGTATCTCCCGACATTACCTGTGTGTTGAATTTATCAAACGCCGCCTTCCAGTCTGACGGTTCGTTCGTTTGCGTCAGTGCTGTTATGGTTACTCTGTAATCCTTTCTGCTCCTGTTGAATTTCATTACGGCGTTGTCAAGCCAGGGGTCAGGAAAAACAGTTACCAGTTCAAGTTCTTTGATTTGTGCGTTTCCCGGTGAAGAAACCGTTCCTGAATCGCCGGGGAACTCTTTTTTTTCACATCCGGATGATAAGGACAGTAATAAAATCAATACACAAAATAATAATTTCTTTTTCATTATACTAATCCCCATTCATCATTTAATACTAACTCGCTTCGTTTATATAAAGCTTAATTCTGTTTTCAACAATACCGGCGGTTTCGTCGGTAATTTTATTATATCATAATTGAGCAATTATTACAAGTTAATGAAACGTCGGATAAACGCGCCTTAATTACCGGAGTTTTCCAGCATATCGGGACGCCGCTGCGAAGTAATCCTTAAAGCTTCGTTATGGCGGTATTTTTTTATATCGGCATGATTCCCCGAAAGCAGGACATCGGGAACCTTCATACCCTCCCATTCCTCGGGACGGGTGTAATGGGGATATTCGAGCAGCCCGTTATAATGGCTTTCCTCCTCAAAGCACTCCGGTGAGGGAAGAACCCCCCCGCACATCCTTGCGACCGCGTCGGTGAGGACTAAAGCCGGAAGCTCCCCGCCGGTCAGAACATAATCGCCGACTGAAATTTCCTCATCGACGATTTTATCAATAAGCCGCTGGTCAACCCCCTCATAATGGCCGCATATAATGAAAAGAGCAGGCATTTCCGAAAGCCCTGCGGCTTTTTTCTGCGTTAAAACAGTACCCTTCGGGGACATATAAACAACATGCGGCTTTTCGGCAAAATCTTTTGTCACGCTTTTATAGCAGTCATAAATAGGACGGGCTTTCATGACCATTCCCATCCCCCCTCCGTAAGGGGAATCGTCAACGCGGTTATGCCTGTCAAAAGCATAATCCCGGATTTGGTGGCAGTAAACCTCGATTTTCCCCGATTTCCTTGCCCTGCCGATAATGCTTTCCGAAAGATACGCCCCGCACATTTCGGGGAACAGTGTGGCAATATCAATTCTCATCAAAAAGCCCCTCCAGAATATGGACATACATATTACCCTCGGTAAAATCTATGTCCTTTATAACATCGGGTATAGCGGGGATGAGACGTATTTTCCCGTTTTTATCTTCAATATGGTAGACATCATTTGCTCCCGTAGGGGAAACCTCGGTAATTTTACCGTAATAATTCCCGTTGTCAATATCCCTGACATCAAGCCCGATTAAATCCTGAATAAAGTATCTACCCTCTTCAAGCTTTACATCATCCCTGTTTATATAAAGAATTTCATTACGCAGCGCCTGTGCCTGCTCCACGGTATTAATGCCTTTGATTTTCATCAGGATAATATTCTTATGGAGCTTTGAAGAGGTTATTTCAATTTCTTCTGAGCCGCCGTTAAGATACAGCGTATTAAATTCACAAATCAAGTTATTGTCGTCGCACCAGCCTTCGACGCGGACTTCTCCCTTCAGGCCCTGCACGGAAACGATTTTCCCGATTTCAATATATTTTTTCATTAATATGACCATCCTTTACGGACGTTTTGTCCTGAAAGGACAAAACTCCTAAGTTTAAAAAATTATTTTTAAACTTTATACATCCTTAAAAATATTAGAACTGCATTTTCAGAAATATATCAAGCTCGCGTTTTAGCCTTGATACGGGCAGACCCACAACATTGTTGAAATCCCCGTCAATTCTTTTTACAAGCATACACCCGCAGCCCTGAATACCGTATGCCCCGGCCTTGTCGAACGGTTCTCCGGTTCCGGCATAATTTTTTATATCATCCCCGCTTAAGGGATAAAACTGAACCGAGGTTGATTCCGAAAAGCTCATGCTTTTACCTCTGTAAAAAAAGCAAACCCCCGTTATCACGGTGTGGGTTTTCCCCGAAAGCTTTGTCAGCATTTGCACGGCGTCATTGTAATCAGCGGGCTTCCCCAGTATAATTCCATCGGAAATCACAACGGTGTCACAGCCGATTACAAGGCATTCAGGATTTGCTCCGGCAATAAAACCGGCTTTTTTAACCGCAAGGAATTCGGCTGCGGCTTCGGCGGCGATATAATCGGGAAGGCTTTCATCAACAGCGGCAGGTGAGACCTCAAATTCCTTTATAGCATATCTTAACAGTTCAAGCCGTCTCGGAGAAGCCGAAGCAAGTATTACCCTCATATACCGTTATTCCTCTCATTGTGTTATTGTTTTAAGTACTTATTATTTACAGGGCATACCGTACGGCATAAATTACAGTCAACGGTATCGAACCCCCGCGCTGTCTTTCCGTATGCGTTCTGACGGCAAAGCTTCTGGTTCACGGTATTATCCCCAATCGCCGACACCGGGCAGCTTTCTATGCATTTTCTGCATCCTTTTATGCAAACATCTTCTGCGTACGCGTCGGATTCCAGCTCCAAATCAATAAGTACGGCTCCCAAGGTAAGCATACTGCCGTAGCGTTTGTTAAGCAAGAGCGTGCTTTTACCGACTGTGCCCAAACCTGCCTTAACGGCAATGTCTTTCATTGAGAGCAGGCCTTTGCCTTCTGTTTCCTCAATATCCCAGTATTCATAGGGGGCGTCGCAGGGTATGGGAACGGCAGTGCACCCGAACTGCTCCTCAAGCTTTTTTGAAGCGTCAAAGGCTATCAAATCAGTTTTTATACAGTTAATATCGTTAAAATGGGCGTAAACAAGCCTGGGTGGTACTTTAACAAGCCCTTTTCCAAGTGAGACGGCAAATGATATGACCATTTTGCATCCGGGCATGAAATCAGCCGGACTAAAACCGTCCGGGGTATCCTCAAAACGCTCAATACCGGCAAAGCCGCATAAATCCGCGCCGCATGAAATAACGGCTTCCCTGATTTTTTCTTTCATATCCGCACCTCTTCATTGTAACCCGGGATTAAAGCCTGTATGGCAGCAATTCCCCGATTGTAGTTATTGAACCGTCCTCAAGCATAACTTCACACTTATAATTCTCATCATGGACAGCGTTTATAAATTCCCTGCATCTTCCGCAGGGAGCGCAGGCGCCCTCGTCGTCTATACCCGTCGCAACCATCCTGACGATGCGGGATTCGCCTGCCGTTATCATAGCCGCTACAGCGGAATGCTCCGCACAAAAACCCATTCCGGCGGGTGTATCAATGCAAACGCCGGTATAGACATTACCTTCGGCTGTTAAAATTGCCGCCGCTACCGACCCTGCCGAAGCCATTCTTGAAATTTGCCTGTAATTTAAATTTGCCTTGGCAACAGCCAGCAGTTCGCTGAAATCCAAAATAATCACTCCTTTTTATAAATATAATTAATTATACTCATCCCGATTAAAACTTTAACATGATTATATCATATCCGTCTCCAAAACACAAGTATATAATGCGTACTGAACAA
>DBCY01000110.1 GCA_002293295.1 Ruminococcus sp. UBA946
GTGCGAGGGCAATAAGACTACTGTATATTTGTAACAAATGTAATGTGTAACACCGTGGGCTTCCAGTATTCACACTTTGGCTGTTCAATTCAATTTAGTCATTTAGATGTTCAGAACTAAATATGAAAATTTATTTTTTGAAATTCATATTTGTATCTTCATATATCTGAAATCTTTGATGCCATAATATTTTAGTAAGGGAAAATATTGTTCAAACAAATTTCCANNAAGTTGAGACTTACAGAAGCAGGGATTGCTGGTTTTTACTACACTTATGTGTGACAGTAAAAGGTAATGTTAGTGTGTTAGTAACGTATCTCATTGTAAGTAGGTTAACTGCCAAGAATATGTTCATTTTTTTAAACAATGAATATTTGTTTATGCTGACATGCATACAAAATTAATTAGCCATTTTCCATGTCATCCCCAGAAATGTAGTGAAAAATATATAAGAATTGTAGATAACATTTTCTTGCCTTTGTGTATTGATAGAAGAAAAATGTTAACANNTGTTTGAGTATGGCAAATTTTATCTTGTTTCTGAGTACGGGAAATTTTGTCTTAATTTATTTTGGCTTATTTCATTTGCTCTCTTAGTATCTGATTCTAGTCTGTTCCTAGAACAGGAAGTTATTCAGCCTGACCACATCTGATCAGCGATGGTACATATTTAGTTCAGTATTAGCATGAACCCCTGTGATTTCCATATCTTGTCCTGTTCTTCTATAAGTGTCCCCTGGCAAGGAATTTTTCAGGAATTGATAATTATTGTTTTACCAAGCTGTTGTAATTTGTTCTAGAAAGTACTAAAGACCGTTTCCATACAGGAAAAAATATATCATTATTATGGTAGAAGTCAACCATAGCGTGATAATTTTTAAGTCTGCATCTGATAAAGCTTACTACAGTACAACTACTGTGTGTGATGATGTTAAGTTTTTAATATTTTCTATGTGTGTTTTATATTTTATTATATTTCATAATACATACCCGCTTTCATATATTATTCAAATTAAGCCATAGAGCAGGGCGAATACCCTTATCATTATTTCCGGAAACACAGTTGCCATGAACAATTATACTTCCGTCTGTATAGACAATTACAGCGGATTGATTTTGTGTGCCGGGTGTGCGAAGCCACCATGCACATGGTTTGATTTGAGATTAATTTACATATTCAATCGCTCGGTAAAAATGTGCCAAATTGTCCTCGCTGCCGTTTTTTATCCGGCGGTGTGCCTTACTCAAAACAAAATTAACCGCACCATTTATCATAATGCCCGGTCCCGCCTCCTTGAGGTTGGAATATTCGGCAATCCATTCACCACCTTTATGTATCGTAATCAGTAAGCCAATGTATCCCGCAAACATTTTTGCGAATGACATAAGGTTATTTTCCGGCAAATGTCCGGATTTATACCCTATATGAGCTTGCTCCGCAATTGCTTCAACCATTTCAATATCTTTTTCAGCAAGCGTAAGCTCTGTGTTGAAGTTATTCTTTGCAAAATCTATAAAGTCAATGCCATAAGCTAAAAAACGCATTTCAGTGACATTTATTTCGGCAGTTTCAGGATTTGCTTTAATAATCTCTGTGCCTTTTTGTAGTTTCTGTTCAAGTTCAACGATAGTAGGCGGTGTTTTATCACTTTTAAGAGGTGGTAATACCTTGAATGGTATACCCGCCTCTCTAAACCGTTCCGAAACGGTTTTTGGCTGTTCAAGGTTTGGAGTTTCTTTTGGTTTCTTATTGAATAATCCCATTATGGTAACCTCCGGATTTATTTTTTATTCCCACCTGCATTTCGAGACAAATACCTCAAACATTTTTGTAAGCTTTTCATCCGTCTTTTTTCTTCGGTTAGGTTGTTTGACAACCATTTCGCAGGTGAAAATATCATTCTCATCAAACTCTTTATAATATACGATTTTATGAATATTCTTGTTTATCATTTCGGCTCGGATCTTGAAGATTTCATGCTCAGCTTCTTTGATTTCAAAAAAATCCGCCTTACCGTTGATTTTTTCCCAACAGGCACGGATATTATCGGAAGTAAGGTCGCAATCCTCCTCATATCCCATTCCAAAATAGAATTCCGCGATGGACTCCTCGCCTACATTCGGGCAATATGAGTAACCCTTATATATCTCTACCGCATGGTAATCTTGACTGTCAATAAAATGTGAATCTTTAGGCACTTCATATGTTACCGACTTATACGGAGCTGTATTTGAAAGTAATTCGACTTTCCTCCTTTTTGGTGTTTTTCGGTTGCTTTTTTGAACTGAATAGTATTCCTCAGCAGCGTTGAAGCAGTCAATAACAGCTTGTCCGATTTCATCAATTGCAGCATGGGGCGGCAAATAAGCATCCTTTATAAAGCCGTCATTAATGCCTTTTACTTTAGCACTTCTTTTATTTGACACTATTCTATATTCACGGTTTTCTTTTACTACAACGCCTACACGCATATTATTATTAAAAAACGAAACCCAGCTTTTATACTTGGAATTGTTTTTCCAAGAAGAATTGTGTTCACTTTCTTTTGACGTACTTGTGGCAAGCGAACTTGTTTCAATTACTTTTATCGCTTCAAAAATACCGTTTCCAATTTGGTTTTTATCTCCGCTATCTTTAATATTTATAAACCAATCAGAATCAACAGAAAATCCGTGAATGTGTCTGATAATCGGTATAATCAAAATACGTCCTTCACCTTTATACACTGATATAGTCCATGGTAATTCAGTAGCGCCCATGATAAATTGGTCTCCTTTCAATAAAAGTTGAATTATAATCTATAATTAAATTTTAATTACATCTCCTGTCTAAGACAGGAGATGTAATATTTACAAAAGTTAAGCAAAACAATTATTAATTTAATTAACTGCTATGCTACAACATGAAACCAAACACCAATGCCATCTTTGGCAAATTCTTTGATAACCGAATTTAATGTTTCTTCAATAGCATCGGTAAGTATAGTATCAGGAATAAGAACCTCAAGAGCTTTTTTGTCATAATCCCCCTGTCTCAAAGTCTTCCCACCCCATGTAATACCTTGAGAACCATCGTCAAGTGTTGCAAAGTACTTTTTCTCAAAATTCTTTAGTTTATCAACATATCGAGTCAATGCATTTTTTAATTTGCTGGGATCTTGGTAGCTTTTTGCTCCTATATCAAGGCTTTTTCTGCTTATCAAAATCCTATTCTGATTCATATCAGCCACAGGAAAATTTTTGCCAATATTATTGCTGCCGGATGTTCCAATTGGCATATCATCAAGAATATCGCCTCGTTTAAAAGGAGCTTCAGCCCAAACATCAATTTCGATTTTAGTAACAGGTAGTTCTAACGAACAATTTGATGTTTTCTTGATTGCTTTTCCAGCCGCTTCAGCAATTTCATCTAAAGATTCAAAACCCTCTCTTGTTATCTTTAATCCGTCAGTTTTAGACAACCCGCTTGCAGCTTCGGTAAATTCATCAATGCTTCCCAATGCGTCTGAAACGGAAGGTATGTTATTATTTGCATATTTCACCACATCCGTTACTTTTGCGATTTCATCTGCGTTATTAATTGCAAATTTGCCGACTTTTCTTGCCGCGGATAACGCGTCGCCCACAAGAGGAATTAAACCGACCGCGTTTATTCCGGCAAAAAGATAATCGCCATGTACCAAAGAACCTAAAACATCTCTGATGTCAACAAGCGGAACAAAGCTGCTTGTTACCTGACCAATTACCATCGGAACACTGTCAGGTTCGCTTATAAAATCTCCGGCAACAAACCCTGCAGCAAAATCCCCGCAATACTCAAGCCAGTTTTTGTCATATGAATACGGGTCTGTACCCTCCATGTATTCTTGATAATCTGTCCGTCTGTCGCCGTCTGGGTCTTTATTAAGCGGGTCATACCATAGCGTCATTTCCAAACCATCGGACAACCTGTCGCCATCGGTATCCGCTGACATCCGGTTTGTTTCAATTACGAATTCTTCTTCATCAGAAATGCCGTCTCCATCTGTATCGCCGTCGCTTATCGGGTCAGAAACACACGGCAAGACATTAAACAATTTCAGGAGGTTAATATAAACCAGTTCGTTGCCGCTTATACGGTCATAAAAACGGGTTAAGCCATGCTTAACAAATTCACTGCCCGTCGCTTCGATACATTCAATGTAAGTCGGAAGTTTTACAGAACCGTTTGCGTCAACTGTAATCAATTTATTGCCGTTACTGTCTTCAAGGTCAAAATTTATTTCATCAACATCTAAAATTTCGTCCTCATCATAATCTTCTTCACTGTCTTGGCTTATATCACCGAAATCATCAGGCAATTGTTTTACAGCTGTTGGAAGGAATATTTTGATTTTATCGTTGTCCACAAAGTCGTCAAACATTACGTCAATAAAGAATTCGCTGTAATTAATACGACCGTTGCCAAGTGCTGCCTCTAAGCAGTTATCCGCGCTTGTAAGCCTGATGTAATCGGTCTTGCTTCCGCTGTACATGTTCATAACAAAGAATGTCTCTAAGTCATAATTATCTCTGAATGAATTGATGTACAGATAGCTGAGATTGTTTCCGATTGCATTGCTGTTTGTATTGCCGGGGTAAGGAGTGCAAAGGTAATCTACAACAAAACAGTATCTCTTGCTGTTCTCCCTTAAACCACCGCTTGCCTCGTCAAGGTCAAGTAAATCCTGCTTTATGCCTTTGAATGCCATATCAAGCGGAAAGTCTCTGGAATCAAGCAACATTGTGTTAATTCCCGGCAATCTGCCTATTATATCAAGCGCTTCATTATAATTCTCCGCATAATTCTTATCGCCCATCGGAGCGACGGTACCCGTCCATATTACATAATGAATATGCGCATCAACATTGCGTCTGGCGGCTTCTGAGAAAATGCTTTCGGATGTCTGTCTCAACTCCGCTTTTTGAATTTCTAATACTTCAGCGTCAATTCCATTTGCATAAAACACTAACACAACGTCAAGGTCATCGCCGCTTTGAACATAATTACCGTCTGTTGTAAGAAGGTCGTTAAATGTTGATATTGGCATTGGAGCCGGCGCGGGAGTTATTGGCGGGTCGGAATCTTCCGGCGAAATTCCAAGGGAATCAAGCCATATTTCCATGTCTATCAGGCAGAATGTGCCTAACCCGTCAAATTCCGCATAAACCCTGTTATTGGCTTCGTCATGGAATGTTTCAATCGGCAGAAGCATATCCATATCTTCAAAATACCTGAAAATATTTAAACGCTTTATACCTTCAAACTCAGAAGATGAGGCGGAATAAATGCTAAGTGTATTTGATGTAACCGAGCTGTCAAGATTAAACGATACAGTGACTTCATCAACTTTTAATCCATCGGAATAAACAAACTCCGGAACCATGCCGATTATCGCGGGATTGCTCACAGCATTTGAATATCCGCTTTCGGTGGCGTAAAGGTTGTTTTCACACCCGCCGCATTAATTTCAAGAGAAACGGTAAAGGGGTTTTCTGCAATATCATTAATTTCCGAAAGAATGTAGTTGCTTTCGCTGATTTTCTGTAATACTGTATATTCGCTGTCTGGAATACCATTCGTACCCGAACTGTTCGGGTCAAGACCTAACCCTATTTCATCAGGGTCTGAAATTTTATCATCATCAGTATCCCACTTTAACGGGTCGGTGGTGTATACAAATATTTCGTCATAGTCATTAAGACTATCGCTGTCAGTGTCAGAATTATACGGGTCGGTTCCCCCGGTGGATTCGTCAAGATTTGTCAATCCGTCACTGTCAAAATCTTCATCTCCGTCGTTTATTCCGTTATCGTCAGTATCAGATTTTGCAGGGTTTGTCCCGATTACAAACACCTCGGAACCATCGGGGATTCCGTCACTGTCCGTATCAGAATTGTTCGGATCGGTTTCGTATATATAAATTTCGTATACATCGGGAAGCCCATCTTCATCAGTATCGGTCGGGTCATCCCAGTTTATTTTTTCCGTTGTGTTGACAACGGGGCAAACTTCGCTTTCAGCGGTTCTTTCGTCCGAAGTCTGCTTCACTTTCACATAAAGCAGCTCAAATTCTTCCGGTTCAAACGAATATGTAGCTTCATTTTCAACCGTTCCGGCAACAGTGAAGCTTTCTTCATCATATGAAACCAAAATTTCAAAAATGCCTGTTGGCTCAGTTGATTCCCAATTAACAATAACCAAACCCGTATCAACGTCATAATTGGCTTCTGCCGTTATTGTTATTTCAGGGTCTGGGTCAGGTTCATCGCTTCCTTCGCCAATTGCTACAACGGTCATTATACAGTTTTCAATAGCGGGAATAACGCCGTCCGACATAGCCGCAGATATGCCTATTTCAATGGAAGCGCCGGGATTAATGGGATTGCTCCACATCTGGCTTGCCACTTTAATAGTGTCCGTCGGCTCTTTCAAGTATCCTGCCGTTCCAAAGGTCATTGACAGTAAAATTTGAATCAAAATCTAATGTCCACGCTTCAAGCGGAGCGTTTGATGTGTTTGTAAGGACGATAAATCCGTTGAATCCTGTATTCCATGAATTATCTATTCTTAATTGTACATCATAACCTTCGCTGATGTCAACCCTTTTTGCCAGATTTTCAAATTTTTCAGGCAGAACAGGATTATCGCTTCTAAGGGTATAACCAAAGTTAGCGCTTGCGTTCGGGGCGATTTCATAATTATGTCCGGCGTTCTTTATGACATATTCTGTGCCGTCGCTGCTCAGAACAGTACCGTTATAAACACCCATTATTTCGCCGCCCGCGTCATAACCGAGCGCCCAATTGAGAATCGGTTCCGTTCCGGTGTTCGTCACCCTTACGTCGATATTCTGATAGCCTGTCCATTCGTTCTGGACGTTGTATTCAACATAATCAATGAGAGTGTGGTTTTCAATCCCCGCCGTAATCATATATATATCTTCAAATGTCTGAGGCGCATTACCGTTCGGGCGGGACTGTATAATCGTATAAGCACCGAATATCTTAGTAAAGAAATTATTATGCATCATTTCCTCTTCAATAATAGATTTTACCTCATGCTTTGCCCTTGCAAGTATTTTTTTGGCATTATCTCTTGTGACATTTAATATATCCGCAATTTCGCTTATACCATAACCGTTAATCAATGATAAAAATAAGGCGTGATATTGATTTTCAGGCAGTTGTTTTGCGGCTTCCTTGATTTTTTGGATGGCAAAATCGGAAAATACTTCGTCTTCAATAGTAATGCCCGTTTCCAAATCATAGTAATTTTAAATATTTTCTGCTTCGTACCCCTTTTTTTTATTATATATGTCAATAGCAACATTCCTAACCGTTATGACTGCAAACTTACGCGCCTTGTGCTGATTGGCTTCGGATACCTTTGAAAAATTTATCGCTATCCGCAAAAAAGCCTCATTTACTGCTTCTTCCGCGTCAAATGTATTTTTCAATATGCTGTTTGCGACTTTAAACATATCCTGTTTATAGAGTTATAAAACTCATTGAATTTGTCTTTTCTTCAGCAGTATCAAGCAAAGTTAAATAAAAGATTATCATTGCGCCTCCTCCTGTCTTTTTATATGTATCAATATATTACCATGTTTTAAAAGTGAAATCAATAATTCGAAATATTTGGCGCTTTTATCCCCGTTGACTTATTTTCGACTTTTATAAGCGGCTGGCTTCATATTAATAATGAATCGAAAAATAAAGCGGCTCGGACAGAGTCGCTATCCAAGTCGTATAATAATTTGGGGCTGTTTTACCTAACCTTCCATCTTCGCAATTCTGCCCCTCTCCTTCACTGTCACCTCAATTCTCGGTATCGTCCCATACATCCCTATAATTCATGACTGCTGTATAGACAAGTTCAGGGTGTTTGCTGTATAAGCAGCGGCATATGCGCTTATATAACTCCAAAACTTCATTATCATAGCAAAAATCCAGCATATAGTCAAGAAATAACTCAATTTCGTTAAGGTCGGTCTTCTCACCTTTGATTATCTGTTCCGCAATTGGGCGATAATGCTCCAAAGCTTTCTGTGCGGAAGCTTGCATAAATGTACCTATTTCATGCGCAAGCGCCTTGATTTCGTCCATTTGTTGCCCTCACATTCTTGTTTGACGCAAAAAGAATTTCTTTTGGTAATTTCAAGGATT
>DBCY01000064.1 GCA_002293295.1 Ruminococcus sp. UBA946
TATCCTTTCAAAAAATAAATTTTTAATAAAAATGAACAAGGTAAAACAACTAGCAATTTATAAATGCAATTCAATGTAAAATCACCAATTATAAACATAATAATGATTATTGAATAGCATCTATATATTAAATTATACTACTCATCGTAACCCCCCTTTTAATAATGATTTAAGAACATTAATAATTTAAAAGCATTATGCTTTTAACAAAATTATAATTAACAAATATAAAACTGTCAATATGTAAATATAAATTGGTTTTAAATACATTATAATCGGGTAAAAATTGTTACATAATAAATATAAAAGACCCACATATTGGTATTACATAAAAAATAAAGACATCATACCGGAATGCCCGGCATGATATCTCAATATGCTTAATCTATATCCATTACTTAAAGCTCGGCAAAATACTTAATAGTCCTTACCATCTGGGAAGTGTATGAATTTTCGTTGTCATACCAGGAAACGACCTGCACCTGATATAAACCGTCGGAAATATTCGCCACCATTGTCTGGGTGGAATCAAACAGCGAACCATAGGTGATACCGATTATATCGGATGAAACAATCAGGTCGGTGTTATACCCGTAGGATTCGGAAGCGGCGGCTTTCATTGCGGCGTTAATGCCGTCCTTTGTTACATCATTGCCCTTGACAACAGCGGTAAGGATAGTGGTTGAGCCGGTAGGAACGGGAACCCTCTGGGCTGAACCGATAAGCTTGCCGTTTAGCTCGGGGATAACAAGCCCGATTGCCTTTGCCGCGCCGGTTGAGTTTGGAACGATGTTTGAAGCGCCCGCCCTTGCCCTTCTTAAGTCGCCCTTGGCATGAGGCCCGTCAAGAATCATCTGGTCGCCGGTGTAGGCATGGATTGTCGACATTATACCGCTCTGTATTTCGGCATAGTCGTTAAGGGCTTTAGCCATAGGAGCAAGACAGTTCGTCGTGCATGAAGCGGCGGAAATAATAGTATCCTCAGCTTTCAGAATCCCTTCGTTAACTCCGAAAACAACGGTAGGCAGGTCATCGCCCGCGGGTGCCGAAATAACAACCTTCTTTGCGCCGGCGTCAATATGAGCCTGGGATTTAGCCTTTGAAACATAAAATCCGGTACATTCGAGAACAACTTCAACGCCGAGTTCCTTCCAGGGTAAATCGGCGGCGTTTTTCTGCGCATAGATTTCAATCTTTTTGCCGTCCACAGTGATGGATGTTTCGCCAGCCTCAACAGTGTGGCCGTCATATCTGCCCTGTGCCGTATCATACTTAAGAAGATGCGCGAGCATTTTGGGATTGGTAAGGTCGTTTATTGCTACTATTTCATAGCCCTGAGCTCCGAACATCTGCCTGAATGCCAGACGTCCTATGCGTCCGAATCCGTTAATCGCTACTTTTACCGCCATAATAAATGTTCCTCCTAAAGAAATTTAATTTATTGCATGACGCTTTTAACTGATATAAATTACATACAAGCGCCCTTTATAACTATATTTTACTATATTATTTAATTTTTGGCAAGCCTTTTTGATAATTTTATAACAAATAAACAGTTTTAAATCATTTTAGTTATAAAGATATGGAATAACCGCACTGTATACTGTAAATTCATCATATAGCCGATTAACTTAAATATGAAAGGAAGCTGTATTACCAATGCCGTTAATGTGACAAAAAAATAAAAATTTATTAATATTTTTTAAAACACTGTTAATTTAATATAAACTGTGATATAATACTAAAAGTAAAGAATCGTATATTACTAAACATAACAAATGTCAGAAAGGAGTTACTTTATGAGTTACAATTATATAGCGGAGGTTTATTCAGAATCTTTTATCCCTGTTATTATATCGGATTTAAAATGTAATATTCTTTGGGGGAACAGCGTTTATAAAAATTTCAAAGGCAAAGCAAACGACAAAAAGCTGAGCACCCTGATAGGAAGCGTTCCGGAAAACAGCGGACTGTATTATTTCAGAAGCGAAGGTCTTATTTATACTTATAATGTTATAGTAACTAAAAAATTCATTATTGCGGAGCAAATCAGTTCTGTATCTGCTGCTGATATTTTTAATATGCCGGCTGTGCAGGATTATCTTTCATATATTTACTCAGTAATAAGAAACACCGTAAACTCCGTTACAGTAGCGGCAGATGAGATTTATGCCGCCAATGACAAAGCGAAAAGCGGAGGGGAAACCATTTTTGAATGCTTAAACACTATTGACGGAGCCGCCAGTGAGCTGTTAAGTGAGATTCTTGATGCCGAAACCCTTATTATCCTTGCCGGCAGCACCGATAAAGAGAAAACGGTCTGCATATCGGACAGCCTTGAAAAGCTCACATCCGACACTAAGAAGATTTTAAGGGATAAAGTCAGGGTAAGAACCGATATTGAAAAAGCAGTATATGCAGTATATAATAAATCATCATTCAATGTTCTTATATCGGATTTAGTTGCAAGCTGCCTTGATTTATCCGGCGCTGCCGACAGCGTTTCATTTTCGCTTAAACGTATTGATAATAACAGGATAAGCATTACGATTTCTTCGGTAACCGGCAGAAATCCTGAAAACGCAGCGCACGTCAAAAATAAAGCTAATGTAAAGAACAGCATGTACTCACAATATGTATGCGATTCATTCTGTAAAAAATACAACTGCGAGTTTTCTAAGCTCTCATCGGAAAATGAAATTGTATATAAACTGGAATTGCCAGCAATATCCGGCAATCAGCCGGTGGTTTCACGTTCCTATTATTATGAAAACGTAAACTCCAGATTCAGCGCCGTTTCATTAAGGCTTATGAAATACAGAGCAAATCAAAGATATGCCGGGAATGAAGAGGAATACAGCCTGCCTATATAATCGGAATACATAAGCCGCATTGATAAGGGAAGCATAAAGGCTCGGAATTAAAGCCGCTGAATGCGGTATAATAATAAAGGATTACAGGGCTTGTAAAAAAAGGATGGTTATTAAAATGAAAAAATATATTAATAAAATATTAGCCGTTATGTTTGCATTAGCATTATCAGCGTTATTATTTACGGGCTGCGGCAATAAAAAGAACGGGGACGCTTCGGAAACTTCCGGAACCGAGATTACCCAGCCTGAGCTTGCGACGACAAGAGCTTTAAGCGAAGGGGACATTTATGCTATAAATAAAATAAGCGGAACGCTGCCCGATACCTACAGTTTAATAGCCGAAAATGATTACGGCAGGGCTTACCGGTACACCCAAACCGCCAACATCGAAGTGGGAGCGGCAAATTATAAGGAGGATTTTGTTTCCGATATTGAGGATTATGCCGAAACAAGCTGCGCAAACATAAAATATAATAATATGCTTTATGCCAGAGACACTGAATTTGAGGATGCCGTCCATAAAGAAGTTGCGGGGTTTGACGCCGTTTACCGTGATTATCTAATGATTCAGAATGAATTTGTCGACGAAAACCCTGATTCGGAAGAGGACGAACCCGTTAAGAAAGAAGTTGCAAGACACAAAGGAAGGGCATATTTCTTTTATTCCGACAAGGATGTGTATTATATTATCTTCTCTGCAAATGAAAAGGACTGGGATTCTCAGATTAATGTATTCGAAGATTTTATATCAAGCGTCAGAATCGATGAGAACGCCGACAATACCCGGCTTTGAGGGAGCGCAGGAAGGCAGACATAAGCATACTAAAATAGTATTGCTGCCGCAGCGTTTTTGGTTTTATTTTTATTCAATACAATACCCCCATGCAGTAGTTAGAGAATAGCGACTGGCAGTTAGTATTAATGCGGTATATAATAGTGTCCTGCGCCGTTTTCCGAAAAAGCCTGTTTATGTTCCGTATGATTTCACTCCTTCCGCTTTAGATTATAGGAGTTATCAATAGCCTAAAGTGACCAGTACCAATTAACAATTAAAAAT
>DBCY01000156.1 GCA_002293295.1 Ruminococcus sp. UBA946
ATTAAATAATTTTATAAATTATATCGATATAATATTATTTCATTTATTTCTTCTTTTTTATATTTGCCAGCGGATTTGAATCCATTGCGTCCTTTAACGTTTCGTTCGCTACATGAGTATATATTTCTGTGGTGGAAACGCTTTTATGACCTAAAATCTCTTTCAGGACAAGCGTGTCTGCATTTCCGTGCTGATACATAAGCGTTGCGGCAGTATGACGGAGCTTATGCGCGGAATATCCCTGCTTGTCAAGACGGCTGTCCTTTAAGGCATTGTCAACAATCTGCTGTACACGACGGTTTGTTATGCGGGTGCCGCGCTTGCTTAAAAACAGCGCATCGGGTTCCTCCTGAGAGAATTTCCTGACAGCCAGATATTGTGAAACCGCATATGCGCAGGCATCATTAATGTGAATAATACGCTCCTTGTTTCCTTTTCCGAGCAGCCGCATACTCCGTTCGTCAAGGCTGACGTCCCGACAGTTAAGACCGGTCAATTCGCTGAGTCTCATCCCGCAGTTAATAAAAAGCGTTACAATACAGTAATCGCGCTCATAATAAATATCCTCGGTATTCATATTGTCAAGCAGTTTAATGCTTTCGTCGAGAGATAAAAATTTCGGCAGCTTATCATGGCTTTTGGGGTAATCAACATCTTTTAAGGGGTTCTCCGTTATCAGGTTCAAATCCCTGTAAAGGCATTTATAAAATACTTTCAGGGACGCAAGCTTTCGGTGCCGCGTCTTGGCTGTGTTTTTCCTCTCTGTTGCGACATAATTCAGATACTGCAGGGCGTCCATTTTTGAGAATGATTTTACAAGCTCAAGGGGGATATCTGAAATTAGCGTTTCTTCAAACGGGATATTTTCATCGGAAAACCCCTTTGTTATTTTCAGATACCGGAGGAACAGCCTTAAGTCAATATAATATGATTCAAGGGTGCGTTCGCTTTTTATCTTTACAACACGCTGGTATGTAAAAAAATCATTCAGGTAATAAGGGCAGTCCTTTGGGTTTATTTTCATTTTATACTCCGTTCAGCCTCTTTGCAGTAAAAACAGACAGGTATATTCAAAAGTAAAATGTATACATTAATTGTACCGCCTGTACGAAAAAAAGTCAATTATTAATTGAAAAATTTGTGAAAAATATAAAATACTATAGCTTTCACTAAAAAAACATGGTATAATATTAGGTAATTGTTTGAAAAATAATAATTTAGGAGATGATAACTTGTCTATAAAATACAACCGTGAGAAAATCAGCGACGGCATACATTTTACAACTCTTCTCAACGAACGCCAGAAAACAAATACGACAGTAATACACCTTGTTACGGGGCTGTCAAGGGACACGGTTTCCCTAAATGCCGTCATTCCTTATGTTCTGGCGGGAACCAACAGCTCCTTTACTACTTTAACGGCTCTTAACCGCGAGCTTAACAGGCTTTACGGCTCGGTGATTAAAGGAACAGTGACAAAGGTGGGGGACAGTCAGGTTTTATCCCTTATGTCAGGGTGTATCAATGATAAATATACCTTTGAAAACGAACATATTACCGACGGACTGACGGAGCTTATGCTTGAATGTCTTATTTCTCCGCATATTGAAAACGGCGGTTTTTTCGGTAAGGATTTCGTGCTTAAAAAACAGGAGCTGCTTGACGATATTGAAGCTGAAATAAACGAAAAGCGTTCTTATGCCTTTAAATCTGCGGCTCTGCGTATATTTGAGAATGAACCGAGCGCAATACCTGTGAAAGGCAGCCTTGAAACGGCATATGCAATTACACCGGTTTCAGCGTATCAGCAATATAAAAAACTGCTGAAAACTGCGCAGATTGAAATTTATTTTGTCGGAGCAAACGAACCGGTACGCTCCAAGGAAATTATAAAAAATGCATTTTCAGCTCTTGAGCGGGATTACGCGGGGGATAATTCCTCGGCATTGTCCGCCGCCAAGGCTCAGGTATGCAGGGTTACGGAAGCGCATGACGTCGCGCAGAGCAAGATGGTTATGGCTTTTAAAACCGATTATAAAAGCACTGTCGTACTAAAGCTCATGAACGCGGTATTCGGGGGGACGCCTTTTTCAAAGCTTTTTATGAATGTGCGTGAAAAGCTTTCATTGTGTTATTACTGCTCGTCAGGCGTTAATGATAAAAAAGGCGTTATATATGTTGACAGCGGAGTGGAGCATTCCAATGCGAAAAAAGCGGAGGATGAAATCCTTAATCAGCTGGAAAATATTCAAAACGGGAATATTACCGACGACGAGCTTGAAAATGCCCGTCTGGCAATTATAAATTCATGGAGGGGCGTCAGCGACGGCGCGCGTTCCATAGCCGACTGGTACTTCCAGAGAAATTATTCAAACGGCAGCGAATCACCCGAAGATTTTATTGAAATGCTTAAAAAGGTTACCAAAGCCGATGTTATTGACGCCGCAAAATCCCTGAAGCTTGATACGGTGTATATTTTAACGGGAAAGGAGGCCGCTCATAATGCATAAGAAACAAATAATAAAAAACGAACGAATCGGGGAACAGTACACATATGTAAAGCACCCCTCCGGTCTTGATATTTATATCTGGAAAATGGAAAATTACAGCACAACGCATGCTCTGTTCGGTACTAAATACGGTTCAATCAACACAAAATTCAAGACAAAGGATGAAACTGACTATATTACGGTTCCCAGCGGGATAGCGCATTATCTGGAGCACAAGCTTTTTGAAAACGAGGACTGCGATGTTTTCAGCCTGTACGCCAAAACGGGAGCCTCGGCAAATGCGTACACTACCTTCGATAAGACCTGCTATCTTTTTTCATGCACCGATAAAACGGCGGATTCGCTTAAAATTCTGCTGGATTTTGTTCAGGACCCCTATTTTACAGATGAAAGCGTAAAAAAAGAACAGGGTATAATCGGTCAGGAAATACGAATGTACGACGATAATGCCGGATGGCGTGTTTTCTTTAACATGCTGCAGGGGCTTTACCACAATCATCCTGTTAAAATTGATATAGCCGGTACTGTTGAAAGTATTGCCGAAATCAATCCCGGACTGCTTTACAAATGCTATAACGCTTTTTATAACCTTAACAATATGGTTCTCAGCATTGCGGGAAATATTGATGAGGATGAGATTTTGGAAATTTGTGACAAACATCTGAAGCCAAATAAAAATATCGAACTCGAAACAGCCTTTGAAGACGAACCGGAAAACTGCGCCCATGCTGAAATGACAGGAAGGCTTGAAATAGCTATGCCCCTGTTTAACATAGGGTTCAAGGCAAATCCTGAAAAGGGGATACAGGCTGTCAGGGCTGAAATAGAAACTAATTTCGTGCTTTCTCTTCTTGCCGACGAATCCTCTGACTTTTATAAAAAGCTTTATGACGAAGGTATTATTAACTCATCGTTTTCTTCGGAGGTTTTCTGGGGGGACGGTTATTTCTGCTCTATTTTCGGCGGCGAAGCAAGAAACCCCCGTCTGGTGCTTGAAAAGCTGAAAACGGAAATTGAACGTACAAAAAAAGAAGGCCTTGACGAAGAACGATTCGATATTATCAAAAAATCCTACTACGGCTCGTTAATACGTGATTTCAACGACGCCGAAGCCATTGCTACGCTTATGATGAATTCCGGTATGGAAAAACTCACGGCATTCGATATTATAGAAACTGTTGCGGCTGTTACTTTTAATGATGTCACGGCAAGGCTTAAAAAACAATTCAATATATCTAACAGCTCTATTTCTATTATCGAACCGCTGAACAAAGAGGGGGCTGAATAAATGACCGCAGCCGAGTACAATACAATTTCATTCCCGAAGCTCGGATGGGAATTTGCGGCAGACAGCACTGCCTTTGAAATATTCGGATTTCCAATCAGATGGTACGGTATTTTAATAGGGATAGGGTTCCTTGCTGCCGTTACCTATTGCTTCAGGAGAATGGAAAAAAACGGAGTTGACGGCGACAGAGCATTCGATGTGGTATTCTGGGGAGCTTTAGGAGCTTTCGTCGGAGCAAGACTTTATTATGTGTTAATATCCTGGGATTCTTTCAGGGATAAACCCAGTGATATTATATTCGGTATCAGAAGCGGCGGGCTTGCTATTTACGTCGGTATTATCGGGGCGATAGCCGTCGGGTTTTTAGCCGCCAGGATAAGAAAGGTCTATATGCCCCCGCTGCTTGACCTTGCCGGTCTGGGATTCTTAATAGGTCAGAGTATCGGAAGGTGGGGGAATTTCTTCAACCATGAGTGCTTCGGCGGAAATACAACCCTCCCCTGGGGTATGACATCCCCCAGAATTGCGAAACATATAATGGCGGAAACGTCTGCCGGAATGGAAGTTAATCCGTCTCTGCCCGTACATCCGTGTTTCTTGTATGAATCCCTATGGTGCGCTCTGGGATTTCTGCTGCTGCGTTTATACTTTAAAAAGAAAAGGTTTGACGGCGAAGTATTTTTTATGTACATCGGATGGTACGGTTTAGGCAGGATGTTCATCGAAGGACTGCGTACCGACAGCCTTATGCTCGGTAATTTCCGCGTATCTCAGGTTCTTGCCGTATTATCTGTAATAGCCGCGGCTGCGGTTATTGCCGTTATGCGGCGCAAGGCTGACGTCGACGGGTATACATTTTATAAGGATACCGATAAGTTCAGGGTTCTCCTTGCTGAAAGCAAGGCAAAGGAGCAGGCTTATATTGAAAAACAGAACGCCAAAAAGAATGCCCGCAAAAACGGTGAAGTCCGGGCGTCTGAAAATGATAATAAAATAATTGAGGATACCGCTGAAAATGAAGAGGAGGAAAAAGAGGATGGCGAAAATCATTGACGGCAAATTAATCTCGGCAAAAATAAAGACCGCCATAAGGGCTGAAGCTAATACCCTGAAAGAAAAGGGAATTGAAATAGGTCTTGCCGTTGTTATCGTCGGCGACGACCCAGCTTCAAGAGTTTATGTAAACAACAAAAAGAAGGACTGCGAAGAGGTCGGCTTTAGTTCCTTTGAGTATGCTCTTCCCGGTGAAACCACGCAGGAAGAATTGCTGAAGCTTGTCGGCGAACTTAATAATGACAATCAGGTAAACGGTATTTTAGTGCAGCTGCCTCTCCCCCCGCACATAAACGAGAATAAGGTATTGAGCGCAATATGCCCCGATAAGGATGTTGACGCGTTCCACCCTGAAAATGTCGGGCACATCATGGTCGGGGATTATAAATTCCTGCCGTGTACTCCAGCCGGGGTAATGGAGATGCTTGACGACGCTGAAATTGAAGTAAGCGGTAAAAACTGCGTTGTAATCGGGAGAAGCAACATTGTTGGCAAGCCTATGGCTATGCTCCTTCTGCATAAAAACGGCACTGTTACAATCTGCCATTCAAAAACCCGCAATTTAAAAGAAATCTGTGCCGGAGCCGATATTCTTGTTGCGGCAGTCGGAAAGGAAAAGTTTGTAACCGCCGATATGGTCAAGGAGGGAGCCGTCGTTATTGACGTGGGTATGAACAGGAATTCCGAAGGCAAGCTTTGCGGAGATGCCGATTATAATGCCTGTTTTGACAAGGCGTCGTACATAACGCCCGTCCCGGGAGGGGTGGGTCCTATGACAAGGGCTGTGCTTATGAAGAATACGCTTACATCGGCGAAAATGAAAAATAACATCTGAGAATATTGTATTAATGTTACAATATTGTTATAATGATTTTGTACAAATTAACTATTGATATAACATAGATTATATAGTACAATATTATTGTAAGTATATTTAATAGACTTAATTTGTGGAGAACCCTTGCCATGAGTAGGGATTTATAAAGAGGAGATTCTCAGCCTTTAAGTGGGATTCTACTAAAGAGGAGAACCACAGCCTAAAGTGTGGATTTAATAAGGTAAGGTTTAACGCTTTACCTTATTTATATAGTGGAGAAAAATGGAAAAAATTAAATATATCGTATCGATTTGGAGTATATAAAATATTTATTTACTAATTGTGACAGTCGCGTTCAATTTAATAAAAACAAAAATGATTATTATAATCAAAAAAGACCATATGTTGGAATAGTAATGGAAATTAACGGTTTTAAATACTTTGCTCCATTGGAACATCCTAGGAATGAACATAAAAAATTAAAGAGTAATCCTCATATTATTAAAATTGAAGATGGAAAATTCGGGATAATTGCTCTTGGTAATATGATACCCGTACCTGATAAGTATTTAATTTCATTTAATATTAATGATGTAGAGAATCATTATAAATACATACTTAAACGACAATTCATTTTTTGCAGGAAAAAACAAATAAATATATTAGAAAATGCTAAAAAAACATATGAAAACGTAGTTATTAAGAAAATACCATTTTACATTAATAATTGTNNAATTGTTGTGACTTTAAGAAACTCGAATCATTTTACAGTGAATATAATAAAATAAAACAATATGCTTTACTGGATTAATTAAAGAAAAACATTAACAAGCTAATAAATCCCTCTTAATCAGGCAATACTATTACCAATGATTAGGAGGGATTTTTTATGATAAAACGTTTTACTATTATAGCTGTATTGCTTATTATAACAGGGATTATTATTATTTTACGTATAGGATTTATTATAGGTGACAATGAAATTGCACAGGTTGCGGTCAGCAGGGGGCGTTATACCCTTTCATCGGTATCAAGCAGCGGTACGGTTTATGATTATAACATGAAAAGGCTTAATAATCAGGCTGTCAGATACGACGCCGTAATAAATCCGAATGATGAATCGGCAATCAGGGTTCTGCCATATGTTAAGGATTTCGATGTTTTTTACAGCGGAATACAGGGAAATTTACCCTTTTTATGCGAAATAACAACCGGAGAAGCTGAAAATGATGATATTATCGTATTTGAATCTTACCGCAACACGGAAAATCAGCTAGCGCCGCATATAATAGGATATACCTCTGATAATAAAGGTGTCTATGGCCTTGAAAAATCCTTTGACGAGCTGCTGAGGAGCAGTGAAACGGTCAACAGGGCAAGGTTCAGCGTTGACGCGCTGGGAGGCGTTCTCGGCGGGCTTGATTCGAGTATAGAATATGCGCCGGAGCAGAAGGCGGGAGTTATAACGACGATTGATGCGGATATACAAAGAATAGCCGAAACTGTAATGAACAACAGTCCGTATAATAAAGGGGCGGTTATCATCATGGATGTAAAAAGCGGCGAAATCAGGGCATGCGTCAGTTATCCGGATTTTGACCCTGTGAATATTGGGGAATATCTTGACAGCAGCGACGGGAATTTTATTAACAGAGCATTTTCAGCCTATAGCGTGGGTTCTGTTTTTAAGCTGTGTACAGCAGCGGCTGCCCTTGAAATGGGAATCAGTCCCGAATTTACCCATACCTGCACCGGTTCGGTTGATATTAACGGACAGGTTTTCAACTGCCACAGGTGGGGTGGGCACGGTGAAATTGATATGTATACAGCGGTTGCCGAATCCTGCAACACATACTTTATTGAGCTGAGCGAATATATAAAGAGGCACAATTTCATCGAAACTGCCGAATCTCTGGGTTTCGGCGAGGAAACTAAATTATGCGACGGAATGGTTTCCGCCGACGGTTATATTCAGTCACCTTTTGAAATTCTTGTTCCCGCCGAACGCGCAAATTTATCTTTCGGTCAGGGCAAGTTGCTTGCGACGCCGCTTCAAATCTGCCGCATGACTGCCTGCATTGCTAACAGGGGGGTAATTTCATCACCGAAGCTTATTATCGGAACAGTTGACAGTAACGGAAAGGTTTCGGCATATAACAATGAAAATGAAAAAAAGCGGGTCCTTTCCGAAACCACAGCCGACACATTAAGAAGATTCATGGTCAGAACGGTAAATATGCCGAATTCACAGGCTTTGCCGGCAAGAACAGGAGCAGCCGGTAAGACGTCAACGGCTCAGACGGGCGTAATAGGCGAGAACGGAGCCGAGAATATGAACTGCTGGTTTACCGGTTACTTTCCTGTTACAGAACCGAAGTATGCCGTTACCGTATTAATTGAAGACGCATATTCCGGGAATACATCCGCAGCGCCTGTTTTTAAAAGCATTGCCGATGAAATTATTAAGCTTCAGAATGAACGCATTAATGCGGTTAATTCATAATATTAATCAAAATACAAAATAGAGACGCCTTAAAAGACGTCCCTATTTTTTATGTGCTTTACTGGTAATGCGGGTATCTGTGGGGAAATTAAGCGCTTGGCGCATTGACAGCAATGACATACTTGCCGCCTTTTTCCATAGGTATAATTGCATTACCCTGTTCGTCAACCTCAACTAAGCCGAGGTCTTCAACTGCTCCGTTCACAATAGCATAAACGTGACATTTTGCCAATACTGCCGCAGGAATTGTCGTAGGCACCTTAACATTCATCTTCAGCCCGAAATCCCCGGTTTGTTTTGTCGAAATAACAACTAAATTATCAGTGTTCTTAACGCTCATGGCAAGATTAAGATTTTTAGGGGTAGTTATATCTTCGCTGTTAATCTCAATTGAATACTTGCTGGTAACAATCTCTAAAGTTGCGTTTTCAAGCTTTGCGAGATTCTTTATTGCCGAAACTTTAATTTTAGCAGTAGAAGTATCCATTTTAACAACAGCGCCGGAAGTAACAGCAGATGTAAGAATATTAGAGGTTACCGTTTCTGCCCTGATAGCCGAAACTTCAACAGTATTACCAGAATCGTCAGTTGTTTCAACGGTAGTTGTTTCGCCGGGATTATAATTGGGAGGCACAAAAGAAGGCACCTCGCCATATTCTAATGCAGAAACTGAAGAAGTAACGGACAATATAATTGCCGCAGCGCAAAAAATACTGAATATTCTCTTCTTATTCATATGATATTTCCTCCTTTCCGAAGAATTTATAAAACATCATAATTGATGATTTATACAATATTAATGTTAATGGTATATAACACGGATATTTATTGCTTCACCGCTTAATACCCAGCCTGTTTTTTCTGATAAAAAACCCGCAGAAATATATAAATAAAGATAAAAGGCAAACAGAAATCAATGTAATATTTTGGGAAACATTGAAAAAACCCGACCATATGGATGTTATTCGTGAAACCGTCAGCTGCGAATAATCATTCCATAATAGTATTATTGTGCTTAACCTTATAAACTCCGGACCTTTTTCGGTTAAAAACGTGAGAATCAAAGGCAACATCCAAAATATACCTGTCAGTATAATAAACAGCAGTCTTTTCCGGTATCCGTTTTTAATCAGAGACCAAATCCAGAATAAAATACACACAACCGTTATAAAAGTCAGGAAAATACTCATGAATCTTACCGGCATATAGGCTTCGTATGAAAAAACCGAAGCGGTAAAAGTAATACCCAGGCATATAAGAAAATCTTCCGCCGCTTCAAAAAACGGGTTTTTAATATGTTTTTTATCTTTTTCCAAATTAATCATCCCAATTCTCTTCGTCCCAGTCGAAGCTGTCCCAATCAATATAATAATCTTCAATATTAATATCCGTATCTTGCGGAACGGTTTCTTCGGGAACCTCTGAAACTGTTGTTACTTCAGTCGTCTCGCTTGTCTGACCGGAAGGCGGTTCATCACTTAGAACGTAAAAATCTTTTGTGTTCATATTTATAATTGAATTATACGGCATTACGCCGTTATAATTAATTAGTATTAACATCAGATAACATGAAAACGAAGCAATTAAGCCGACCGACGCTGTGATAATACTTGTCAGTCTCTTCTTGCTTTTTGATTTCTGGCTGACATATTCCTTTATGACAACAAATAAATCAGGCATTAGAGCAACGACGACAGGAATAAAGAACAGCAACGCAAACCGGGATATAATCGCATGCTTTACGCCGATTGCTTCAAAGAAAACGGCGAACCATATGCAGTTTATATATATGTTATTATTCTTGTTCTTCTCTGCCAGTCTCTTTCTGAACAGAAAAGCTGAAATAAAAACAACAAAAAACATAACAGTATAAGTAACCGGCAGACCGTTGGTAAATTCGGCGCTTTCAGCAGAATACTGACTATACATAAAGAGATTATCGGTTATAAAGTTAAAAATCGGATATGAAAAAATAATTATGAAAGCAAGAACGGCAGTATAAGCAGCATATAAGATATAACCGGGTTTTATTTTTAATATAAAATAAAACGGGAGCATTAAAAGAGCCGACCAGTGAAAAGCGGCGCCCATCAGGACAACCAGCAGGTACTTAACTAATTTGTTTTCATTTATGAATCTCATTGCAAAAGCGACAACCAGCGCCGCCATGAACTGACGGATAAAACAAAGCGAGTTAAAGAAAACTCCCAGGGATAAGAAAGAAATAACACCTACCCATTTAACGGACGAGTATTTGTAAATTAAGTAAAAGACGCCTCCGATAATCAGGAAAGAAGTGGCATAAAACAAAGGAGTATATAAATCAAAATACTGATTAAGCAAAGCGAACGGTATGGCAAAACCCTTCTCTAACCGCTGATGGGCTACATCCTCCAGACTGATGTAAGAATAACTGTCATAAATTGAAGCATATGAGTTATAGTCATAACCCGTAGAAAACCTTAAGGCTGAAACGAAAAAAAATACTATGCCGGTGCCGGCGCAGTAAATAATTTTACCCCATTTGCCGAATTTATCGCCGCACAATACTATTCCGAATAAAAATGAACCGGCGTATAAAAATAAATATACCAGCATATGAATCTCCACGGTCGTTTATTTTTTACTAATCTGAAACGAGTTGCACAGTAATAGGCAGTTTAAATAATGATAATATTACGAGGGATTATTATCAACCGGTATTTATTATTATATTTATCCGGCTGAATCATAACCGTAACCGTATTTTTTACCGTATTTGCCGTACTTTTTATTTCTGAACCTGCAATGGGTTTTTATTATGCCCAAAGCTCTGCCGTTTGCGAGCGTAATTTTATCAAAAGATTTCTGAATATCGGGATGCGTCGTGGAATTTTCTCTTACAACAAAGACTATGCCTGCGATAATATGATTCATAAGCTGCGAATCGGTTACTACGTTGACAGGCGGAGTATCGAGAAAAATATAATCATATGTTTCCACCGAAGCCTCAAGAAGCTTCAGCATTGAAGGAGAACCGATAAGTTCGGAGGGATTAGGGGGAATGTCGCCTACGGCTATTACATCAAGATTAGGGATAACTTCTTCATTTATTGCGTCCCCGACGCTGCAGAATCCGCCGAGAATTGAGGAAAGTCCCAATTCCTTTTCAATCCTGAAATAATTATAGATGACCGGCTTTCTCAGGTCGCAGTCAATCAGCAGCGTCTTGTATCCGGCTTTGGCAAAAGTAATGGAGGTGTTTATACAAGTCGTGCTTTTGCCTTCCTTGGGGTTCGAGCTTGTGAAAACGATAATTTTATGTTCATAAGGCGCGGCGGCGAACAAAATGTTTGTCCTGCCTGAATTATAAGCTTCGGTAATGGAAAAAGCCGTCTTGTCGTTAAGCATATGCTCGACGCGGTCAGAAACGGTATTCTTTTTACCCGTTTTCTTTTTTTGTTTGTTCTTGTCCGTTTTGAGTCTGCTGCCGGCGTATGCATAATCGTATGAATTTATATTGCTGTCGTTATCGCCTTCAAAATCAGGAACCTCGGCAAAAAGAGGGACATTGTAAAGCTTTGACAGGTCGTCGTCATGTTTTATTATTACATCAAAGATTTCCTTGAAAAAAGCTATGATATATGAGATAATGAAACCGGCGAGCAGTCCGATTACCGAATATAAGGGGACATTAGGGAAAGAAGGGACTGTATTGACTTCACCGAAATCAACGATTTCAAAGGAACCGGATTTTATTATCCTTTCAAATTCCTCGCCCGCATAATCAAGAAGCGCGTTTACAATTGAAGCGGCTTCCCTTGAATTAGCGCTTTCGACTGTTATTTTCATAACTTCGGTATTGTTGACGGACTGGGTTGTTATCATTTCATACAGCTCGGTTTTAGTATAGGAAAGCTGAAGATTTTCTATTATCCTTTCCATCATAGTATTGCTTTTAAAAATAATCTGGCAGGTATTTACAAGTTTCTGGGCTGCGTTTATATCGTTAATATTTACGCTTTCGGAATTACTTTGATTATTCTCAACATATATTAAGGCACTTGATTCATATTTCTTCGTTATATAATAATTAGTGATTATAAAGGTAGCAGCCGTTGTAAATAATGATACAATCAGAATAAAAGTCAGATTTTTTTTAAGTATTTTAAAAAGGTCTTCAAGCTGGAGCTCTTTTTCCATTAATTTACACCATCCAAAAATTAATTGTCGTATACTAATTATATACCTATCTTAATATAATGTCAATAGCTAAAATACATCGGTTATATCAAAACAGTAACAATTATATAAAATTAACGTTAAATTTAACTGGAAATATTTAGTTTTACCATTAGTTTAGTTCATAACTGACATAATTTTCTGTATAAGGAAACCGGAGTAGTATAATATATAAAAGCGTATGCCTTGGTCAAAACAGAAGACTAGTACCTCATAACAACTAA
>DBCY01000018.1:0-6351 GCA_002293295.1 Ruminococcus sp. UBA946
TTTCGAACACGCCCTAGTATAAGTGAAAAATAAGGGGCTGCCGTATAATTCAAAAATACCCCTTATTTAAATAATTCATTTATAAATAATGCAAGAAATTATGTTATCATACCCGAACCGTTCGTTTAAAACTTCCAAAGCCTTTTTATCCATTTATGACCATCCTTTCCGGGCTAAGCACGCCTGCGCAATGTTCCCGGTATTAAACTTTATCTATAACATATTATAATAATCCTGATTTTTAATTCCTGTTTTTTGAATACCATTCCTTAACAACATTCTCCGCTTTTTTATTATATATGGAAAAACCTGTATTCTGTTCATTCTGCGGAAGGAAGGTATACCAGTCCCACCAGAAATATCCGGCGAACCAGGGCTCATCCCACATTACCCTGAAACAGGACTCGTAAAAATCAGCCTGTTCGTTTTCATCAAACGGCAAATCCCTGTGTTTGAAGTCCCAGGGCATGGAAGAACACCCCGTTGCGCTCCGGCATCCTATCTCCATAAAAATGATTTTTTTGCTGCCGTGCCTTTCGGACAGCTCTCTTAATCTGTCACGGGCTTTTTCCCAGCCCTTCACCATAGTTTCTATGCTTTTGTCGCCGTCAGGCTTTGTTATGGGATAATAAGCCGATGTTCCGATATATTCGATTTCGTCGAACCATTTTACATTATCCTCCTGTCCGTGATTCGCATTATAAACAAGCGGACCGCTGTAAACCTTACGCACTTCCTCTATCAGTTTTCTCCAGTGCGCGGTCTTTCGTTCAGTACCCACCATCTCACACCCGATACAGAGCATTTCACATCCGGCAAGCTCGGCAATTTCGGCATAATGACGCATAAAAGCTGTATAATGCCCGAACCATTCGTCCCAAAAGCTCACATTGCCCCATTCGGATTCAGGAAAACTGATGTTAGCTCTCCATACGCCGTCGCCGCAGTTTATCATAGGCTTCAGACATACCTTGAAACCAAATGCATGCTGTTTTTTTATGATGTTTTCAAGCTCCCGGTCGGGAATGGAAAAACGGTAGTCAAAACCGAAGCTCCGTGAATGATATGTATCCTGTCTGATGGAAAAAGCCAGCGAAACCCAGTTACAGCCGGTTGACGCCAGCCTTTTAAGAGAAAGAACCGCCCTTTCGTCGTTATACATACCCCTTCTGCCGTCATACCCGTAAGAAAATCCCTTTGCAAACATGGGAAAACCTCCTTTAAAATTCTTTCTGACATAATTATGATTTGTTTTTATCGTTCTTTATAAATATAATTTTATAAAGGTCAATATTATTATAAGTTAAAATATAAGTAAGTATTATAGTTATCGGCTGCAGGAGAATAAGAAATGTTATACCCGTTATGCCGAAAGCCGTAATATCCGTAATATTACGTGAATCGGTAAACATCGCAACGAAAGGTGTCAGCCACATATTTCCCATCAGATAAATACCGAAAAAGTTATTGACTGAAAATAAACCGGATTTTGCCAGATACAGAATAACAAGCATAACATAAGACGGCAAGGGTGCGAACAAAGCCATCTTAAAAGGCATCATCCGGTCATATTTTCCGTCCCGGAACTTTACCCGGTCAATATCCCTTTTAGCGGAGTAAAATGCCCAGTTAAAATACATACCGAGCGTTATTGCCGCAGTGCATAAGGCAACAATGACTTTTATTATTATCGCGCGGCGCATCAGCATTAACATCATTATGCATACGATAACGCACATGATTTCGGAAATAATTCCGTAGCCTATACCCTTGAGCATTCTTTTAACGATTGATTCCTGATTTTTCATAAATATAACCAGCCTTTACGGGAGTTTTATTCATTCAGGACAAAACTCCTGAGTTTAAAATATTTTTTAAACTTTTATTTCCTTATTTGTTTAATATTTCAATTATACAACATTTTTTTTTATTTTTCAATATATACCACAAATATTTATCTTTAATATGCTAATTATATTAATGTATATGTTTAGTATAAATATTAAATGAAAGGATGAATATTAATGAAAAATCCCACAAACTTAGAAAATGCTCTTTATCAGAATGCTGTAATGGGCGTTTCCGCTATTAAAAAAGTATACCCAAAGGTTACGGATAGAAAGTTAAAAAACGAGCTTCGCAGCCAGTTCAATGAATATAAACGTCAGACAAGCCTTATTTCGGGACAGCTTCGCAGGAAACACACTCAGCCTCAGGAGGTCCCCTTAATTTCAAAGCTTGCGGCTAATGCCGGTATCAGCTATAACTGCTATAAGGACAATTCCCCTGCAAATATGGCTAAAATGATGATAAACGGCACAAACATGGGTATTATAAAAGTAACGAAAGCATTGAACAGTTCAACGGACGACAACCAGCGTTTTAAATCGGAAGCAAGGAACATACTGTATAAGGAACAGAAGTATATTGACAAGCTTAAAGGCTTCTTATAAAAGAATAAATTTAAAACCGGGGGTTGTTCTGAAACAGCGAAACAACCGGAAAGGATGGTAAATATAATGAGTAACAGCCATAATCATGATGAGGATAAAGTGAAACACGGCAACAATGCAAGGGTATCACCCGAAAAACCAGACGAAATTATTGGCAGATTTACTACTAATATTATAACGGACAACGAAACAGGTTCTGACGGCAACGTAACGAATGTTCTTGAGGATAATGCGGCTTTTGCACGAAGGGAATGCCGTGAAAACCAAAAATGACTTCGTCAGAATAAAAAAGGGGCTGAAATTTCAGCCTCTTCTTTTATTGACTAATTATAAACACTGTGTTATAATTGTATTTGAACTTATTTTAATAAGGAATGATTTTATGTATAGAATTATCCGTAAGGCAATCCTTAATCCGACTGTCACGCTTATGGAAATCGAAGCTCCTCTTGCTGCGAAGAAAGCCGAGCCGGGGCAGTTTATTATTCTCAGGACGGATAAAAACGGAGAGAGGATTCCGCTTACAATTGCAGATTTTGACAGAGTCCGGGGAACAATTACCATTATATATCAGATTGTCGGTGCTACTACTGAAAAGCTTAATTATAAGAACAAAGGGGATTATATTGAAGACCTTACCGGTCCGCTGGGTATTCCCTCTAAAACTGATGGTCTTAAGAAAGTTGCTGTAGTCGGCGGGGGTGTTGGATGTGCAATTGCCTATCCCATTGCAAAAAAGCTTCATGCAAACGGCGTCTGTGTTCACAGTATAATCGGTTTCAGGAGCAGGGAGCTTGTCATTCTTGAAGATGAGTTCTCAGAAGCTTCGGATATGCTTTGCATTATGACCGACGACGGCTCATACGGTGAAAAGGGGCTTGTCACAACCGCCCTAAAAAGCCTTATCGAAAAGGGGGAGGTTTATGATGAGGTTATTGCAATAGGCCCCCTAGTCATGATGAAATTTGTTTCGGCTCTTACTAAGGAATACGGAATAAAAACAACTGTTTCCATGAATCCGATTATGATAGACGGAACCGGAATGTGCGGATGCTGCCGTATAACCGTCGGCGGGGAGATTAAATTTGCCTGCGTTGACGGTCCTGATTTTGACGGTCATAAAGTAGATTTTGACGAAGCAATAAAACGCGGCTCAATTTACCGTAAAATAGAGAGAGCCGCTCATGAAAAGGTATGTAATCTGTATCAAAATATTAACGAGGATTGATTATAATGGCTAATATGTCGCCCGAAAAAAATGAAGTGCGCTGTCAGGAGCCTTCGGAACGAATTAAAAATTTTGACGAAGTCGCTTATGGCTATGATGTTGAGACTGCCGTCAGCGAAGCCGAACGCTGTCTTAACTGTAAAAACAAGCCCTGTGTTGACGGATGCCCCGTAAATATTGATATTCCAGCCTTTATAGGGAAAATAAAACAACGTGAATTCGTTGCAGCTTATAAAATTATCAGGGAATCAAGCTCCCTGCCCGCCGTATGCGGACGAGTCTGCCCTCAGGAAAAGCAGTGCGAGGAGAGGTGTGTTCGGGGTAAAAAGGGAGAGCCGGTCGGAATAGGCAGGCTGGAAAGATTTGCCGATACTTTTTACAGCTCGCGTCCGGAAAGCTTTAAAACACCTGAATTACCCGAATCCAACGGACATAAGGCAGCCGTAATCGGTTCCGGTCCCGCGGGGCTTTCCTGTGCGGGAGAGCTTATAAGAATGGGGTATTCTGTAACGGTATTTGAAGCGCTTCATGTAGCCGGGGGTGTGCTTGTTTACGGTATACCGGAATTCAGGCTCCCTAAAACAATAGTACAGCGTGAAATATACCGTCTTATGAATTTAGGAGTTACAATCGAAACCAATACTGTAATCGGTAAAACTTTTTCTATCGGCGACCTTTTTGAGAATGGTTTTAAGGCTGTTTTTATCGGTTCGGGCGCGGGGCTCCCGAATTTTATGGGAATTAAGGGTGAAAACCTGAACGGCGTTTATTCCGCAAATGAATTCCTGACCCGAATAAATCTTATGAAGGCGCAGCAGGAGGATTCCGACACACCTATTATGCCCGTCAAAAATATTGCCGTAGTAGGCGGCGGAAATGTCGCCATGGATGCGGCAAGGTGCGCAAAACGCCTTGGAGCTGAGAATGTTTATATAATATACAGGCGAAGCGAAAACGAAATGCCCGCCCGTAAAGAAGAGGTTCTGCACGCAAAGGAGGAGGGCATAATTTTCAAATTCCTCACTAATCCCGCAGAAATTACAGACGGAGGGGATTTCTCGGTAAACGGCGTTAAATGTGTTGAAATGGAGCTTGGCGAACCCGACGAAAGCGGAAGGAGAAGTCCTGTCCCTATTGAAGGTTCGGAATTTATCCTTGAAGCTGACAGCGTTATAATAGCTGTGGGGACATCCCCGAACCCGCTTATCAGGGACACAACCGAAGGTATTAAAACGAACGGCAGGGGTTGTTTTATAACGGATGAAAACTGCAGAACCTCAATAGAGGGCATTTATGCCGGAGGAGACGCCGTAACAGGCGCTGCAACCGTGATTCTTGCAATGGGAGAGGGGAAAAAAGCCGCAAAGGCTATGGATGAATATATCCGGGGAAATATTACAATATGAAAACGGGCGGTTCAGAATAATTGAACCGCACGTATATTTGATTCTATCATATATAATATATTTTATCGACCTATTTATAAAATTTTGTATAATACAGATAAAAATCAGATACAAATATGATAAATTCAACAATCGTAACGGATAATTATTCCTCAGTCAATTAAGCGTTGTGTTCTTCATAAAGAGTTTTTGCTCTTTCAATAACCTTTATTTTATTTGGTTCAGATAATAAATTAAAATATTTTAAAAGCTCCTTTTCCTCCGGGCTGAAATCATAATCCGGATTTTTACCGAAAAGCAGGAAATCAACCGAAACGCCAAAATAACCCGAAAGAATCATTAAGGTTTCACCGTTTGGGATTACTCCTTTTCTCCAGCGTGAAATAGAGCCGGTACCCAATTTTAACTCAAGTAATAGGGGGGTTATTTTTTTGCCGCGCTCATTACATAAATCAATCAATGTATTATAAAACATTTTTCTCTTCTCCTTTTGTATAATTTTCACAATAATGAATTATTATTCATTTAACGCTTGACAAATGACTAATAATTCATTATAATATAAATAGAAAAACATAAATATACAGTCAGAAAGGAATTTATCATGGACTTAACATCAGAAGTTTTTAAAAGGGCAAATCTTCAGTGTATAGCGCAGTATCTGCAAAGCGGCACCGACCCTGTGCATATGGATACGATAAATCACAGCAAAAGCTTTGACAAAAGGCTTAAAGAAACTTTATTTGCTTTTAACGGTGCGCTTAAAAGCGCCGGGATTGATGAAGACAGCGAGCTTTTTAAAAGCATGTGGAGTAAGGTGAATGAAATGGAAAACATTTACATGGAAGTCGGAATAATATGCGGATTTAAAATAATAAAACTTCTGGAAATGAATAAGATATGATTAATATCCGTAAGGGATTTAAGCGGTTAGTGAGCAGTGGTCAGTGGTCAGAATTGGGGTAATAATTTATAAAGAACAACGTCCTGTAATGCAGATGCGTACCGTTTTGAGCGTTGTTCCGGGAACTGGCATCCGGGTTCTGGTATCTTCTAAATTATATTCATTAAGCTATTGACATTGTTCTGGAATCTGGTATTGAAAGTTAAATACCTTTAGTTATAGACATTGGATGCCGGATGTCAGAATATAATGATACCGTGTTATATCCGCTTGAAAATCACTATTGACATTTAAATTATAAACTGTTATGGCATCTAATACCTCGTAACATCTAAATATTGCGAATAATAAATTAAAATC
>DBCY01000018.1:6356-11641 GCA_002293295.1 Ruminococcus sp. UBA946
TTAATTTTTAATTATTAATTGGTACTAGCTACTATTTCCTAATAACTCCCCAATAACCTCTCCCGCTATAATCAGACCCGCAACGGACGGCACAAAGGCAATACTCCCCGGAACGCTTTTTTTAGACGTAACCTCTTCGCTTGAAAGCGGTTTTATAACGGGAGCTTTGCTGTAACATACCTTACAGCCGTCAATACCCCGTTTTTTAAGCTCACTGCGCATTACCCTGGCAAGCGGGCATACTGATGTCCTATAAATGTCCGTAACCTCAAATGATAACGCGTCAAGCTTATTTCCTGCGCCCATACTGCATATTACCGGGACCCCGGCGGCTTTTGACCTGACAACCAGCTCAATTTTTGCGGTAACGGTATCTACGGCGTCGATAACATAATCATACTGTGAAAAATCAATTCCGCCGGAGTTTTCGGGGCTGAAAAAGCACCTGTACGCATTTACCTCCGCTTCAGGATTTATAGAATATATATGGCTTTTCATCACATCGGTCTTATACTGTCCGACCGTGTCAAGCGTCGCAACGAGCTGGCGGTTTATATTTGTAACCGAAACCGTATCATTGTCGAAAAGGTCGAACGCGCCTATTCCGGTACGCGCCAGAGCGTCGGCGCAGTGGCCTCCTACCCCTCCGATACCGAAAATTGCAACTTTAACCGCGGATAACCGCTTTATCCCCGGTTCCCCTATTAAAAGCTCCGTGCGTGAAAACTGATTCAGCATAATAAAACCTTTTACAATACCCTCTCCGTATTTTTAGTTATATTATCTGCAGACTGACGGGTTCCTGTTTTCCAGAAACCCGTTTTAGTTATTATAAGTAATTGTTTAATATAAAGTAAGCAGCAGCTTTTTCTTTTCACTGGCGAACTCACTTTCTGAAATAGTACCGGTGTCAAGCATTATTTTAAGCTTTTTAACAGCTGTTTCAAATTCCTCAAGGGTAAGCGATACTGCCGGCTTATCGTCAGTCCGGGGAATAATCCTGATTTCAGATACTGAAGATACTGGTTCATTCATAATTTCCGAAACGGCCGGCTTTATTTCCGCATAAGCTCCGCCGGTATCGGAGACCTCTTGTGTTCCGTTCCCGTTTTCCTGTGACGCACTGTTATTTTTCCTGTCCTTTTCCTCAAGCTTCTGTTTAATAACCCTGGCTGCGTCAATAACTTCGATTTCATCGGCTGGAGCCGCCGCAGCTGCTTCCGTGATTTCCTCCGCAATAATCTGAGGTATGACAATCTCTTCAATATCAGCCGGATTTTTCTGCCTTATTTCCTCCGGCATTGTTTTAACAAGCTCGTCAACGGCGGATATATCAATGGTTTCAAAGAACGCATCATCGTCTGTTATTCCGGTTTCTTCCAGAACACTGAGAATATCATCTATACCAAGCATATCGTTAAGTATTTCCGAATCTGAATATCCTGATTTTACTATACCATTTTCTTCGGTAAAAACCGCTCCAGACTCCGGTTTATCATCCGGTTCCCCTTTACCGCCTGTTTCCTGTACAGCAGAGAATACATCATATGCGGGGATTTCAGCGGTAACCGCGTCAAAATCATTATCTGCCGGTTTGCTGTCGGTCGCTTCCGATGCTGTGTTAATGGGTTTTTCGGGTAAGGGTTTTTCCAGGAAATTCCCCGGTTCGGGAGACTGCGGTGTTACGGCATTAATTATAAGCTTTTCCTTCGTTGAAAGTACCATGCTGACAATTTCATCGTTTCTTGCTCCGAAGCTCGGAAGAATTATACGTCTGCGGTTAATCACATATTTATCTTCGATTTCGCACTGAATGCAAATAGGGTTGTTTTTATTATTTGTATTGACGTATACCTTGCTGATATCATTGATATTACATGTAAACCTGCCGTATTCCGGGTCGTTCTCCCTGGTTCCTATTTGTTCGCAGATATAGGCTGTTCCGTGAATATGAGCGGGTGTAACGGTCAGGTTTATTACCTGAGGCTTTGATAATATATTTTCCTTATAAGTTGTTTCATAAAAAGCGATTTTTTTTTCGCTGTAGATACCGGAAGTATCCATTATATAAACACCTCTTTCAATATCGGGCAATATTTGTCTTATACAGTATAGCATAACTTCTTAAAATAGTCAAACATTATTAATCAAATATCATATAAAAAATTAGCGTATAAATTTGATATATCTGACAAATACAATATTACCCTGCATATGATATTTTTTCATGCGTGAACAATAGGGCAATTTTATCAAAAACGCTAAAGTTTTTAAACTTTCCGCCGATAATTATTATAGAGATAACTATGCCTTGTATAAGCTGTAATAAAGAATTTTTTCTTCAGTAAGGATATTCCCGGCGCATACGGCAGTTTTCCGTGATTTACGGATATGTTCCCACATTATATTTGAATGGTTTTATCTGTTTTAACGGGAGCGTGTCCGCACCAAACGTATAAAAACAAACGATTACGGTATATTGAGATTCCCCTAATCTGAACGGAGGATTATTATGGAAATTAACAAATACAGTCCCGCAGTATCAGCATATAAAATCAACGGATACGATATTGTAAAAAAGGATATGTCTGCTCCTTCCCCTGTGTTAAAAAACTGCGACAAGGCTGAATTTTCGTCTTTTTCGTCCGCAAAACCGCTGGAAAAGGCAAAACTGGGCATTAAGAGCAAAATAGACGAATTCATTCCGCAGGAGCGAATTGAATCCTTAAAAAGCATGATTGCCGACGGTTCTTACTGTATACCCGCCGACATAGTCGCCGTTTCAATGTTTGAAGGGTAACAGGTTTATATTTAAGAAAACGGAGTTTTATTTATGCCGGATTATATTAAAATTATAAAATTTTTTGACGAATATATCGCCCATTACAAAGAATTTCTTAAATTTGAATATTCCAAGCTTGATATGATTAACAGCCATGAAATACAAAAACTCAGCAGTTCCCTTTCCGTTGAGCAGGCGCTGATTATGAAAACCAACGCATTCGAGCAGAAGCGTATAATGGTTTTAGGGGAACATTCGGGAATGACTTTCGCCGAAATCGCCGAAAACGCTCCCGATGAGTACCGCCGGAAACTGACAAAGCAGCACAAGGACCTTGCCGACACGGTATACAGAATGAAGGAGCTTAACGATTCCGCCAGCGTTATTGTTTCCGAAAGACTTAAACGTATCCAGAGGAGAACCGCCGAGCTTGATACTTATAACGGCAGGGGCGACGTAAGACGGGAGCATGCTTCCACATTTGTCGCAAAAACATAAGGCTTGGCACACCCGGAAAGTTCAGGCTGATACAGGAGTGCGGCAAACATACTAATATATTTTTCTACGGAGTTTATAAGGTTAATTTTTCGGGAAAGGTTGATTGAATTATGGCTTCCAGTTTTTTAGGTCTTTATGTGCAAAGGGACGCTTTGCAAGCGGCTCAGAAGTCTCTTGATATCGTCGGCAATAATATTACCAATGTCAAGACGCCCGGGTATTCAAGGCAGCGCGTTGACGTCGCCTCCCTTCAGAATAATAAAAGCAATCTTGCCTATAACACAGCTATCGCGCTTGCCGGTCAGGGTATTGAAACGGTCGGAGTCGCTCAGATCCGCGACGCCCTCCTTGACAATAAGGTGAGGAAATACACAAGCGACTTTACGGAGGTCGGGGTTAAGGTTTCAGTAATGTCAAACGTTGAAGACGCTATCGATAACATTGAATCAGATACGGCGGGATTCAACAGCATTTTAAGCAAGTTCAAGGCTACCCTGCAGGCATTCTCCACTGATAATGCCGACAGGCAGGAGCTTGCGAGCATTGCCCAGAGCGCCGCTAAGTCCGTTGTCGAATACCTGAATATGTTTGATACCCGTTTTAATGATATTTCAGAACAGACCTTCGGCGATACTAAAGCCGATGTCAAGCGCGTAAACGCTATCCTTGCCGAACTCGGCAACCTTAACAAGCAGGTTACCGACAGTTATATAAATATGGATTATTTCGAAATAACAAATGACAGCTATCAGGTTCAAAACCAGTATGGTCCGCTTGAGCTTAAGGATGAAATTAATCTGCTGATAGATGAGCTTTCTCAATACGGCAACGTTGAATTCAAAGAAGAACCCGACGGCTCCTTTACCGTTGACTTTGCCGGTGTTGAGGTGGTAAGGGGCTGGGAATACGCTCAGATTGCAATCCGCAATACAGACCCTCCGCCCCCTGCTGACCCGGCGGACCCTTTGGATTATTCCTCCGCTCCGGAGCCTATGAATATGACTATTGTCGTTTCGGATGAAAAGATGAGTACCGACGAGTGGAAAAGCGTGGCAAATTCCCCCGAAGAACGGCAAAAATATGTTAATGAAAACGCTAATACCGATATTTCCGCCGTCAATTCGCTAACAGGCGGAACATTAAGGGGCTACCTAGACGTTTATAACGGAAACGGTAATTTTACCGACGGGAACAACGCTTATCAGGGAATAGAGTATTACAGGAGCATGTTCAACAGCCTTGCCAAGGGGTTTGCCGATAATTTTAACGCTATATTCGAGGAATTCGGCTTTGAACTGTTTACATATGAGGACGCTGACGATTTTAATGAAATCGCTGAAAACCTCAGGCTGTCAGACGAATGGATTAACAGTCCTACCCTGATTTCAAAGCCGTTCGATTATCCGGGTTATACCGGTCCGGTTGACGGGGATTTTTCCGAGCTTGACAACTATTATATTCAAAGGATGCTGGGCTGTTTCGCAAACGAACACAGCTTTGATGACAGCTTCGGAGGAGGCGGCGGTTATACTTTTCCCGATTTGTATACCTTTGAAACCTTTTCCGCTCATATAAACGATACCTTAGGCAGTCAGGTAGAATACGAAATCGGCGTTATGAAAACTTCCGATATTATGCTCCAAAGCGTACATAACGAAAGGGATGAGGTAATGGGGGTTTCTCTTGACGAAGAAGCCATAAGTATGGTAAACTATCAGAAATGGTATAACGCAATCGCACGTATGACAACCACCCTTGACGAAGCTCTTGATAAACTCATAAACGCAACGGGACGGGTAGGGCTGTAGGCGAGCGAGGAGTAAGGATTCATGAATGAGGAGTAAGGAAGAATGAATGAATTCCCTAATAACCAGTACCTTATAACAACTAAAAGTTACGAATAATAAAAAAATCATACCGCCACAAGCGGTATACCGCCATTGTTAATTGTTAATTGTTAATTGTTAATTATTAATTAGCACTGCTTATTCCTTTTGTTTTATTT
>DBCY01000120.1:0-15684 GCA_002293295.1 Ruminococcus sp. UBA946
TTATAAGTGCAAGAGTTTTGAGTGTTTTTACTCAAAACTCTTGCACTGGAATAATTGAAAAATGCTTTTACGTCGCATAGCGACGGCATTTTTTAATTATTCAGCAGACATTAAATAATCCTTGCACTCCATAATTTCATGCATAATCATCGCACCCATTGTGAAGCCGTAGGTGAAAGAATTAATTTCATCGTCTTTTGCCGCCTGAACATAAAGGTCTTCCATATCACGGAACCGTTCGCAGTCGTCCGGGGATAGCTTTCCGCTGAAATATTCCCTTTCAGCGTTGATTTTATGCTCGTTTTTCAGATATTCGGGACTTCGGACAGAACCGCGTTCAAAAGGAATCATTTTACCGAAATACAGTGCTTCAAATATTGACATTATGTATACCTCCAAAAATTTATTTGACTTTTTCCGGAGAATATGATAAAATATCAGAGTAGATTTGATATTTTATCATATCTCGCTTGTGAACACTCGCCTGTGCTTTAGTCGGTTTGGGCGGGTGTTCGCTATTTTTTCAGGTCGTCCTTTAACTTTTTAATCCCTCTGCGTGTTCCTTCCATTTTTGTTACTTTTTCCTGTTCACAATAACTTTTCAAAATCAAATCAGATTCATTATCAAGTCTTACATGGATTGAAACACCTTTAGGATTATCAGTAGGACGACCTTTCTTTTTTTCGGGCAAGTTACTCACCTCTTTAATGAAGCCCATAATAATTATACTTTAAAGAAGCCCAAATGTCAATAACTTAAATTGTTAAATAATTATTAACGATAAACAATATAAAATTATCCGGTTATCTTCAGTAAACAGACATAGGACATCTCGCTGTATGAATATGATACCTATACAGAATAAAAAGGAGATGATAAAAACTATGTTTGCGGGGCTTGTCAGCATAGCGCTTGAAAACCTGTTATTTTTCGCCTTACATCTTGAAAGCAACGGTGTTTTTCCTAAACCCTTATCACAGACAAAGGAAACTGAATATTTTGAAAAGATGTCGGGGGGAGATACGGCTGCAAGGGATAAGCTGATAGTGCATAATATGCGTCTTGTGGCTCATATTATAAAAAAGTATTACAGCGTTACAAACGAACAGGAGGATTTAATATCAATCGGCACAATAGGTTTAATAAAGGCTGTGCAAACTTTTGACTACAAAAAAGGAACAAAATTTGCAACATATGCGTCAAGGTGTATAGAAAACGAGGTTCTGATGCATTTCCGCAGTCTGAAGAAAACAGCGGGGGATGTTTATTTTGACGCCCCTGTTGATACTGACAAGGACGGAAACCAGCTTACTCTTGTAGATATAATAATCGAGGATGACGGCATAGTCGAACAAATCGACTTGAATATCAAATCCGAACAGCTTTATAAATTTATATATGAATGCCTGGATGAACGCGAAGCGCAGATTATCAAATTCAGATACGGTTTATACGGGGAAAAGCCGCTGACCCAGCGGGAGGTTGCCAAAAAACTGGAAATATCGCGTTCATATGTATCGCGTATTGAAAAAAAAGCGCTGCTGACCCTTAAGAAAAAATACGAGCATACGTCATTCATGGACAGGAGATAAATATCGAGGCTTCGGGAATTAAACCGGAGCCTCGGTATTTTTAAAGTGAGTAAGCAGGTTTGTTTATTCGGTTCTGAGAGCCACGACAGGGTCTTTCTTTGCGGCGCTTCTTGACGGAATTATGCCGGAGAACAATGTAAGCAGTACGCTTATCAGCACTAAAATCACACCGGCTTCAAAGGGCAGAAATGCATTTAAGCTCATGATACCGGTCAGATGATGTATGAGAATATTTATCGGGATACATAAGAGGACGGTAATGACAACGCCCAAAAGCCCCGAGGTAAACCCTACGATGATTGTTTCGGCATTAAACATTCCCGACACATTCCTTTTGGAGGCGCCTATTGCGCGGAGTATACCGATTTCCTTGGTTCTCTCCTGTACTGAAATAAGAGTAATAACGCCTATCATTATTGAAGATACAATCAGTGAAATTGCTACAAATGAAACCAAGACATACGTAATGGTATTTATTATAGTAGTCATAGAAGACATCATCAGTGCAATATAGTCAGTATAGGTGATTTTTGTAAGCTCGTCGGCGGATTCGTTATAATCGGTTATAGCCTCAGAAATAATATCCTTTGATTCGAATGTGGATGCATAGATATTAATCCTCGACGGCGTTTCAACGTCAACATAACCCAGCTTCTTAATATTTTCCTCATAAGTAGCTTCAGAATATTGGTTAGGAACAAAACTGTCATAATAACCGGCTTTTTCTTCCCCGGTAAAATCAGCTTCCATTAAATCAAGCGAATCTGCAAGCTGTTCTTCGGTCATTGCGGAAAGCTGTTCCTTAACACCTGCTGCATATTGATTTATAATCTGTACAGTTGCCGCTTCGGTAAAATATCCGAATAAGGTTTCATCGTCCATATCGCCGATATATTCACTGATTGCTTCAGAATCCATGCCCGCCTGCGAGGAATACTCTTCAATCATCGCCTGCATCATCATTACCCTGGTCATACCCGCCATATACTGTTCAATAGCAGTGTTTACATATTCATCAGAGGGAATACTCATAATTTCAATATAAATATCAGCTTTTTCCTTTTCCGAAAGGGTAGTAAGGTAATCGGAAAACGCGGCGGCTTTCTCTTCCGGGGAAGGTTCGTCTTCGCTTGTCTTAAACAGCAGTCCGGTAAAAATATCTTTTTTGTCATCATTAAGCTGAGCGTTTACCGCGTCGGTTGAGTTGGAATTTTCAATCACATAGTCGGTCAGCGCGCTTGTATACCCGATCGAACCCGAAAGCATTGTCGCCGTCGCATCTTCATTGGGACGGATAATACCTGATATTTTCAATTTTACGCCGTTATCGTAAAGATAATTCATGCCTGCTTCGGTATCCCGTAAATCAATGTATGCGCCTGTTGCCTCATCATAGCTGTAACAGCTTGAATTAAGGATAACATTAAAATCCAGGTCGCACAGTTCCTGATAAGACCACTTGTGAATATCGGCATCGCCTACGGCTGTCTGGCTGAAAGCCGCTTTCATTATTTCTTCCATAGACTCTTTTTCGATTAATCCGAGCGAATATAAAGTAAGGTCGTCGATTTCATGATTTTCATTCAGGACAAGGACAATTTCATCGTAATTGTTAGGCCAGGAACCGTAAACCATGTCATATTGGTTTTCAAGCAGACTGCTGTAAAGCTTCCCGTCTTCTCCCGGAAGGATTTCCTGCCACATATTCAAGGCTGAATTCGCCGGCATCATTGAGGACATCAGCGGTGATTCCATATATTCATCTTCCATTTCAAATATAGCTGTCATATCCGTCCCGATACTGTCGCTCATGAGTTCGCGTAAAAGCAGCATAGGGTCGGAGCGGAGAATAGTGCCGTCAATATTTTTCGTGTACACCAGCAAATCAAGACCGTATGAATACTGTACTCCCGTTACGGCGTCATGAAGACCGGTGACGCTTCCGGCGTCTGCGCGTTCCTTTTCCAGAAATTTTTTAAAGGATTTTAAATCATTTTCGGTGGTTTCAAGATTACCCATTGAATTTACAAGGTCATACATAATAGGGTTAGAATAAACGGCGTCAAGCTCATGCCCGGTTTCATCCGAATGAATGTCCATTACAAGGTTCATAAGGGAGCTTAAGTCCGTTACGGAAGATTCAATGCTGAGAGGATAAGTCGATAAAGTGCTCTCCTGAATTTCGTTGATATACCGGGTGAATCCGGTGGAAAGTGATAAAATCAGGGCAATGCCGATTATTCCGATACTTCCCGCAAATGAAGTAAGGATGGTGCGCCCTTTCTTCGTCAGAAGGTTTTTAAGCGACAATCCGAAGGAGGTAAAAAACGACATCGAAGGTTTTTTCTTTTCATGAGCGGTTTCCCGGTTTTTATCGTCCAGCTTCTCAAGCTGGTATTCCTTTTCGGAAAGAGGCTTGGTGTCGTCGGTGATTTTTCCGTCAAGTATATGGATAATACGTGATGAATATTTTTTAGCTATGTCAGGATTATGCGTAACCATTATAATAAGCTTGTCTTTTGAAATCTCTTCTAAAATGTCTATTACCTGAACGCTGGTAGTCGTATCCAGCGCGCCGGTCGGTTCATCGGCGAGTATAATATCAGGGTTGTTCACTAAAGCCCTGGCGATTGCGACACGCTGCATCTGACCGCCTGACATTTCACTCGGACGTTTCTTAAGCTGTGAAGCCAGCCCGACGGATTCAAGAGCTTTTTTTGCGCGGGTGCGCCTTTCGGTTTTTGATACTCCGGTAAGAGTTAAAGCTATTTCGACATTCTGAAGCACGGTTTGATGGGGTATGAGGTTATAGCTCTGGAATACGAACCCGATTGAATGGTTCCGGTAAGCGTCCCAGTCCCTGTCCTTAAAATCCTTTGTGGATTTTCCGTTAATTATCAAATCGCCTTCGGTATACTGGTCAAGTCCTCCTACGATGTTCAGCAGTGTCGTTTTTCCGCATCCTGACGGACCCAGTATTGATACGAATTCATTTTTCCTGAATTTCAGGTCAATCCCGCACAGCGCGTTGACTACCGTATCACCGGTTTTATATTGTTTGGTAATGCCTTTAAGCTCCAGCATAAAACTGCCTCCTCGGATATATTTCTTTCTTAATTTATTATAAAATACGAACCTCAATTTTTCATCAATTACATCTCAATTTTAGTTAATATTATACATTTTTATTTTTAATTTAACAAGTGGATAATATATTGCAATCAATAATCAAAGATGATATAATATAAATATTATTAATAACTGGAGGCGTCTTAAATGTTCAGAATATTAGTCGTCGAGGATGACGCCGATTTGCAGAACCTTTTCTGTAAAACGCTGAACCGTAATAATTATCAGCCATTCGGCGCTTCAGACGCCGAAGAGGCGTTTAACATACTGGACAGGGAATATATAGACCTGATTATTTCGGATGTAATGATGCCGGGAACGGACGGTTTTGAGTTTATAAGCTCCCTGCGCGAAAGCAGTATAAACATTCCCGTACTTATGATTACCGCAAAGGGGAGTATCCAGGACAAACAAAAAGGTTTTTTAGCGGGCGCAGACGACTATATGGTAAAACCGGTTGACGTAAATGAAATGCTGATGAGAATAACCGCTATCCTGCGCAGAGCGAAAAGCGTTAACGAGCGCAAGCTTACAATCGGAAACACCGTCCTTTTTTATGACACATGGACTTTAACCGACCTTACAGGTTCGCAGATACTGCCGCAAAAGGAGTTTCAGCTGTTGTACAAGCTTCTTTCATATCCGGGTAAAATATTCACCCGCCAGCAGATTCTTGACGATATATGGGGAATAGACTCCTGCGAGGATTCGCATACGCTGGATGTTCATATCAGCCGTCTTCGCGACAGGCTGAAGAACAACGCTGATTTCGAAATTGTGACTATTAGAGGATTGGGATATAGGGCTGTAATAAAATGATTGATATTAATAAATTTATATACGGTATGAAAAATCGGTACAGCCATATGCATAAGCTGAAAGGCAGAGTTACTATAATTCTGTTTGCGGTGGCTATCTTTATCTCGTTTATCATAGGGGCTATACTATATATATTATATAAAATGGGATTTTCCCCGCTTTTATTAGGCGGCTCCTTTATTGTTCTTTTCTTAATGCTTACGCTGTGTATGATTTTAGTATCAATAATCTCAATATTCATGATGCGGAACATCTTCCAGCCCATAGAAAGGCTCAGCAGGGCGTCCAACAGGATTGCAAAGGGTATATTTGACGTTCATATTGATTACGGCGGAAATATTGAGGAATTAAACACTACTATCGAAAACTTTAATAATATGGTAAAGGAATTAAATTCGGTTGAAATGCTCCGCACGGATTTTATTACCAACGTATCGCATGAATTCAAGACGCCGTTATCCTCGATAAAAGGATATGTGACGCTTTTGCAGGACCCGGATTTGTCCGGTGAGGAAAAAAACGAATATATAAGAAGAGTATTTCTTAATATAGCTAAGCTCGATGACCTTACGGGAAATATTCTTATGATTTCAAAGCTGGAAAATCAGGAATATGAAAGTGAAATAGCCCCGTACCGTATTGACGAACAAATAAGGGAAGCCATAGTAATCCTTGAACCTGAATGGTCGGCAAAAAAAATTAATCTTGATATAGACTTGCCTGAAATTTTTTATACGGGTAACGAACCTCTTTTGTTTCAGGTTTGGATGAATATTTTAAGCAATGCCATCAAATATGTTGATGAGGGGGGAAATATCGCTGTAATACTGTCAAAAAACGGGGATAACATCACTGTTGAGGTAAGCGATAACGGAATCGGGATAAGTGAAGAAACACTGCCGCATATTTTCGATAAATTTTATCAGGGGGAACATTCAGAAAAATCATACGGAAACGGTCTTGGACTTGCGCTGTGCCTTGAAATACTAAAACACTGCAACGGTGAAATAAGCGCCGAAAGCACTGCCGGTAAAGGTTCAATTTTTATAGTACAGCTAAGTTCAAATATTTAGTAAAAAGAAAGCCGCCCGGAAATTCCGGACGGCTTATTAATATTACCAAAATATAAATCCTTAATCCTGAAACCTTAATTCCTGAATCCTGATTACTCGGCATCCTCATTGGCATGGGTTAGACCGTCCCATATTGCGTTTACGTTCTGGACGCATTCAAAATACTTCTGGGCAATCATTGACTGAGGTATGCCAAGCTCGGAAGCGGCGGAGCTCATAGCACGCCAGTCGGCTTTTTCATATGAAATTATCAGTTTATAAAGCAAACCGGTGCGGCCGTCGCCGTAAAGCAGCGCGTTTTTAATATCATCGCTGATAGGCAGCTGCTCAAGAACCTCTTCAAGCGGAATCTGCATAAGCTTGCCCAAAGTTGAAAACATACCCAGCAAATAAGCTTCAGAACGGGATATAGGCATATTCGTGGCATAAGCAATAAGCTCGCTGGCGAATGTGGCTCTCAGGAAAGAAATCTTAATCAACTCGTCAGGCATAGAGCCGTCGTCCTGTTTGAAGCTAAGCAGATATATCCATTGCTTAAGCTGACCCAGTCCCAGGATAACCAGAGCCTGCTTGACGGACTTCGCCCTGTTGCGAAGAGCAAAATATGCGGAATTGACAAGCCTTAGCAATGAAAACGTCAGGGATACATCCCTGGAGATAATGGATTCAATTTCGTCAAGGTCAGGTTCTTCCTTAGTCACGGCAATCATTAAGAGGAAAAAGTTGCTTTGAATATAATTTACTTTTTTTATTGCCGAAGGCATTTTCTCGGATACAAAGGCGCCCTGGAAATATTTGCAGCCAAGCGATTTTGCGAGATTATAGGATTCCTGGCTTTCTATATTATAAGCTATTACCTGCTTGCCGAAAGAATTTCCTATATTTACTATATTTTGAAGCGATTTATCGGGTACGCTGAAATTAACCTTAATAAAATCGACCATATCAAGTATTCCGAAGAAACGGGGTGCAAACTCAAAGTCTACAACAGCGATTTTATATCCGATTTGTTTATATTTATTAATAAGCTTCTGGGATATGGGATTGGTTATAAGGGAATCTTCAATTTGTATAACCAGATTATCGGTAGCGAACATCTTTGGGATGTTCTTTTCCAGTAAATTTGATGTAAACGTTAGAAAAGCAATCTTACCGCCCAGGAATTTTTCCGCGTCCATAGACGAAAGAAAATTCTCAACCGCATTGGCAGCTGAACTGTCGTCAGTGTGGTCAATAAAAAAATGATTGTCGGTATACAGTATTTCGTAACCGAAGGAATTCTGTTTTTCATCAAGAATTGCCTGACGAACAATATACGATTCCATAAAATAACCTCCCGGATTATTATAAACATTTTTACTGTAATATCTGTGTTTTATATGCAGCAGTATTTATTACATCATTTCAGAAAAACTGAATATAAATCTGTCGGCAAGAGAACGCAGGGTTATAGTATCTCCCGAGGAGTATTTGTCATATACGGCAACAGTTTTCATTCCCGCGTTTTTAGCGCTGACGATACCTTTTAACGTATCTTCAAAAACGACGCATTCAGACGGGAGGACTCCAAGTTTTGATGAAGCTGACAAATAAACGTCCGGATAATCCTTGCTTTTACCGATTTCATCGGTTGTAGTAAACGCGTCGAAAAGACTGTAAATATGGTTATTCCTGAGAACTGGTTCATAAAGCCGCTTCGGGGACGCTGTGCAAAGGGCTGTTTTTATACCGTCTTCCCTTAAATATGTAAGGTACTCCTTAACATTTTCCTTTATAAAAATATTATTCCTGTATTCATATACAGCCAGTTCAAAAAACTCATTCATAATAACTTCGTCCGTATCAGTAACTCCGAGTTCATGCATAAGTAAAAGAGCGTCTTCAAAAGACATTGCCGTTAATTTAATTAATGAATCGTAGCTGTATTTTATATTCCGTTTGTCAAGAATTTGCCGGTCGATTTTTTCCCATACCGTATTGGATTCTATAAGAGTTCCGTCCAAATCAAAAACTGCCGCGGTAAACTGCAAAGTTTAATCCTCCATTTTTTATTCCTGTAAGTATTATACATAAGTTATTATATCATAATAATAAAAAAAAAGATATAGTGTATTTTAACAATTGTATTCTTAAATATATATAACATTATGCCATATTGACAGACTAAAATTGTCAATATGGCATAACAACATATAAAAATCGTATTTTTTTTACGGTTTTGAAGTTTTTTTAACCAAGTTGTCTTCCAACATAATGTATTCTCCATTCGTTATTATTATTTATTAAAACTATTAACTGCATCAACAACAACATCCAAATCCGTTAAGTGTATATAATGTCCGCTGTTTTCGGCGGTTATATGACGGATATTTCCGGAAATTCCGGCAAACTTCAGCATCATTTCCTGCCATATTATCTCAGTTTTAACTGCCGTATGAAAATCCATACCGCCGTATTCCTGAAGTTCCTTATGGAAAACCTCACTAGAATGCGTTATCAGTATTACAGGTAAATGACCCAGTGATTTATTATCAACAGCTTTTTTTATATCCGAAATAGTTTCATCGGTGTGAGTGTATTTATACTCGTTAAGCGACGTAATATAAGTATTTTTCCGTTTCCTTTGAAAATTTATGATAGTAAAACGGCGGCATTTTTTTCAGCAGCGGTTTTGCCAGAAAACCCAGTTTCAAAGAGGTAATAAATAAACCCAGTTTCATTCCGAAGGTTTTATCGACACCGCTTTGTTTATATTCTTTCGGAGTAAGACTGACGGCAAATTCACTATCATACGGCGTAGCGGGGTCAAGAAGAACCATCCCGGTAACCTTTGAAGGGTAAGTCAGAGCAAACTGTATGGAATAAAATCCTCCCTGTGAATGCCCAAGTAAAATTATATTTTCGGTAATTCCTATTTTTTCAAGCATATCATTAAGTTCTTTTACGATGTTATTAGGAGTGCGTTCATTTTCCGGCATACCGCTTTTACCGTAACCTGACCTGTCAAAAGTAATAACCCTGTAATTCCGGCTTAGAATTTCAGCAATATACCACCATTCGGCATTGCATGTGCCGACCGCCGTATCAATAACTACGGTTTTTTTACCTTCTCCGAAAATCCTGTAGGCTTTTTTAATTCCGTTTAAATTAAAAAATTCCATTAGTACCCCTTCGCTTATTTTGTTTTAATATAATTCATTTATCTTATTAAATGCGTATAAAACTTCCCTGGGACTGGTTACATATCTTCTTACATGAAACATACCTTCGGTTTCCTCAAAATAATTTTCGCGTGCGGTATAAAAAGCTTCTTCGGTAACATTTTCTCTGTTTAGAAAATAATCAATAGAACCGAAATCGTTTCGTATATACACTCCCGGAAATTCTTCGTATTCAGAGATGAAATTATATTTTTTATATTCTTCAATATAAGTATCTTCCAAAACCTCTTCACCGTTAATTTCATAAATTCCGGTATCAAGACTGCTGTTAAACGAAATGATTTCCTCAGTATACCCGTTTTCATATTTATAGACCTTCAGCATACCGTTACCCCACCCGTAATACTTGTCATAAATAAGTTTATTTTCTGAATCAAATGAGAATTCACCGTTTTCACCATATTCTCCCAGTTTTATTAATTCCCCGTTTTCAACGGTATAAATATAACAAAAAGCCATATGAAACAATCCGTGAGATAACATTAATTCCGGAACCCCGTTTTTGTCAAGGTCATAAATATTAAACATCGGAGTATTCGGCATTACAAAAGGCGGAGTAATTAATTCCGATAATTCATTATAATAAAGCTCCTGCCAGTCATACTTGAACTGCGGTTTCTCATACTGTATTGTTTCGCTTGCCCGGGTAATAATCGTTTCGGGTGCAGCGGCTGTTGTGACTGTTTTTGTATCTGGCGAAGTTTGTACAGTTTCCGTAATAATCTCAGTCAGTGTCACCGCTGCCGTATCTGTCAGCGTTTCCGGGATACCGGCTGTTTTGCTGCATGATGTTATAAGCAGTATAAATGCCGTTAATAAGTAAATAAATGATTTCTTCGTAACGTTTCCTCCTAAAACAGATTTATTGCTTTTGCAAGTCGGTTAGCAGTTTAACTCCCATAACAGTTGCCGGTATACGGTAACCCGGAGGCAGGTTTGATAGTATGACAACAGCTAGCCGCTTATCGGGGTCAAAACCGATATAACTGTTAAAATCGCCCGTTCCGCCGTTATGCCATATAATATTGTGCGTTTCATCTTTAATCCATGCGGCGCCGATCGAATCCATATGAATATTCATTTTCTTGTTATTCTCAGAATTATTATTTATAACGGCAAGGGTTTCATGCGTTTTTAAAAGGTATTCAGGATAACCGTCAAGTTGCAATTGCGCGTATTTCATCATATCGCCTATCGTTGATGTTAAAGCTCCGGCAGGCATATAAGCGTCGTTTTCTTTCCAGTCCCAATAATTACGGAGGTCTCCCGAACCGTTTGAAATCATTGTTTTGGTTAAACCGAGTTCATCACGTATAAATTCATTAATCAACGCAGTAAATTCTTTAGTATAAACTTCTGACAATACGGCTCCCGTAACGGATATACCAAAATTGGAGTAATTAAATTCATAATCACGGTCTTCCAAATCAATATTACCGGTACGGTCTGTAAGCTTTTCCGGGGAAATACCGTAAAAACTGTTTTTACCGGTTAAAAAGCTGCCTGTCATAGGCATTTCAAAATAATAGTTCTTATAACCGGACGTATGGGTTATCAGTCTTTTTAACGTGGGGTAATAATCCTTTTCAGGCAGCTCCATGTATTTTTCAACAGTATCGTCAAGGTTTATTTTTCCTTCGCTTATTGCTTTTAAAAGCAATGATGCGGTGAAAGTTTTTGTTATTGAGCCGATTTCATAAATATGCTCTTTTTGAGGAAGTACCTCCCCGTCCGTTCCGTAAAGGGTATAGCTTTCTTCGCCGTCCTTGATGATTCCGACTGTAACTGCCGCTTCATCATTATTCCCAGTCGTGTATAAAAGCATTTCCTCAAATGTCATTCCCGGTATTTGATTGATTTTATAGTTGTTGTATGCAATAAACCCGAAAACTCCGCCAATCACAACAACTGCTATTATGCTCTGGGTAAGTATAACCCATTTTTTACGCTGCTTTTTAATTTTCATGAATAATCAGCTCCGTTATAAATTATTAAGTCCGTTTCTTCTGATAATGCCGGCGTAATCCTTATATGCGTAATCAAGGTCGACGTCTCCGTTTATACCGTTGATTCTTCCGGTGGAGCTGTACTGCCACATTCCGTAGTGATGGTCGTAATAAGTGTTAAGCCTTTCGGTATCACCCCAGCAGGCGACCCAGATGTCATATGCTTCAAGGCGTTCCATGTCAAGGTATTTTGTAAAAAAGTTAGCGGAGCTGTAAACGGACGTATAATAACCTGCATTTTCAAGCTCGTTCATAAAAGCGACAACAATATCAGTATTTTTCTTCCTGCTCATACTTTGGAAATAGGATTCTTCAATATCCAGAACCACAGGGTATTCGGGGCTGTAATCCTTTATTGTATCAAGGAAAAACCTGGCTTCAGCTTTTGCTTCAGCCGCTGTGGTGGCATATGTATAATGATAAAAGCCGTAGGGTATTCCGTATTCCTCGCACCCTGCCGCATTATAGTCAAGCATCGCGTCGGTATTATAACTGCCGTAGGAGCTCCGGAGCATGGCAAAATCAATGCCTGTGTTGGCGACCCTTTTCCAGTCAATCTGTTCCTGCCATTTTGAAACGTCAATACCCCTGAAAACATCACTGTATACGGTTACGCTGAATTCAGCCTTAATACCCCCGGGGGTTTCAAGGTAAATTACCGTGCTTCCGTCTCCCGCAGCCGTAACGAGACCTCTTGAGTTTACCTTAGCGACCTTTGTATTGCCGGAGGTATATGTAACGGGAGAGGATGTTCCGTAGGGATAAAAAACCGGTTCAATCAGTACCGTATTGTCGACCCGAAGCATTGCTGAACTGTCGGGCAGCTCTATTGCTGATACCTCATCCTGAAATATAATATCAGAACCGGGTTTTTCTTTTACCTCAACGATAACATCGGTTTTTACGCCCTTGCTTGTTTTCAGCCTGATAGTGGCGACGCCTTCGCCTACCGCCGTTACAAAACCGTTATTATCAACAATGGCTACTTTTCTGTGCAAAGACTTATATGTAACATAATCATCGGATTTTTTCGGCTTTAAGGTGTGTCTAATCTGGAATGAATCCCCGATATTTACTTTTTTAAGAGAACCGGTCATCAGAACAATCTGGGTTGCCGGTAAGGAAACCTCGGAAAGGTCGTTGTTTCCGCCCGCAATCGCCTGGGAATCCAGTATTTCTGAATTATCATCCTCGGCATATATATTACCGGGCAGAATGAGTACGGATAATAATATTGTTAAAATCAAACAAACCGTTTTTTTTAAATTACTGAAACATTTCATAGATAACCGTCCTTATTATATTTATATAAAGCATACTGAACACGCTCAATACATTATATAAAATATTCTATAATATAACAAGGATTTTGTCAATAAAAATAAAACAAATACAAGAATTTACATTAATTTGTAACCACATTGTAACAAATGCAATTCGATAATAAATTATTAATTTTTTAGCAGTAAACATTTTTCNNAAACATTTATTTTTATGTCATATTAATTACAGCAAAATTGCCTGACCCTTATCAAAGAATCAAGCAAAACAATACCGCGCCGTCTTGCAAAAAACGGCGGCAGTAATCCTTATTATACGTTATAAACATGTATAGTCAAGCAGAAGCATTATTAAGCACTGAATTTGAGAGCAAGAAAAACACCGAACATTGTCAGACAAGTTCCTTTAAAGCGGCTGCAAGCTGTGCAGGGCAGGAAGTTCCCCGTCCTCCGCAATCGATATTCTCAAGCTTTCTGATAACATCGTCAATTTTCATTCCTTTTACCAGGGAAGAAATACCCTTTGCGTTTCCTCCGCATCCGCCGATAAATTTTACTTCGTTTACGATTCCGTCGTTTACGTCAATTGTGATTTGCTGCGAGCATACATTCCTAGGTTTATAATTGATAACCATAATATATCTCCCTTATAATATACTTATATCCATGTATTACACAGATAATTCGTTTACGAAACATTTTGCACTTCATTCGGCATAACTGTAATTTTTAATACGGGCAACTCCCGATTCAACGGCTGCATCTGAAACGGCTTTTGCAATTCTATCGGCGACGCTCCTGTCAAACGGGTCGGGCAGAATATAGTCGGCGCAGAGCTTATCGGCGGCAACGGAATCGGAAATCGCATAGGCGGCGGCGAGCTTCATATCCTCGTTAATATCACTAGCGCGTGCAGCTAAAGCGCCTTTGAAAACTCCGGGGAACGCAATAACATTGTTAATCTGATTAGGAAAATCCGAACGCCCCGTTCCCACCACAAATGCCCCTGCTTTTTTAGCGGCTTCGGGCATAATCTCCGGTACCGGGTTAGCCATGGCAAAAACAATGGGTTTGTCCGCCATGGATTTAATCATATCCTCATTTACCAGATCAGGTTTAGAAACACCGATAAAAGCGTCCGCATCAGCCATCGCGTCGGAAAGCGTACCTTTTATTCTGTATTTGTTGGTTAATTCAGCAATTTCATAATGCGAATTGTTTATGAATTTATCCCCGTCACATATTATTCCCATAATATCGACCATTATTATATCGGCTACGCCAAGAGCTATCAGCTGTTTTGCCACCGCGCACCCTGCTGCTCCGGCTCCGTTGATAACAACCGTCATTTCTTCAATTTTTTTTGAAACAACCTTAGCGGCGTTAATCATTGCGGCGGAAGCTACAATGGCGGTGCCGTGCTGGTCGTCATGAAAAATGGGGATATCGCAGCACTCCTTCAAGCGTCTTTCAATTTCAAAACAGCGGGGAGCGGAAATATCTTCCAGATTGACGCCGCCGAAACTTCCGGCCAGGAGGCGCACGGTCTCCACAATGTCCTCCACCTTTTTGGAGCGCACGCAGAGGGGGATGGCGTCCACCCCGCCAAAGGCCTTGAAAAGAACGCACTTGCCTTCCATGACCGGCATTGAAGCCTCCGGCCCGATATCGCCCAGCCCCAGGACGGCCGTGCCGTCGCTGACCACGGCCACCGTGTTCCAGCGGCCGGTCAGTTCGAAGGACTTGTTCACATCCTTTTGAATTTCCAGGCAGGGCTCGGCCACACCCGGAGTATAGGCCAGGGACAGATCATCCTTATCGGCCACGGGAACCTTGGGCAGCACTTCCAGCTTGCCCTTCCATTCGTAATGTTTCTTCAATGATTCTTTGGCGTAATCCATATCAACCTCGCAAGTTTAGCGGCGCTGACGGCCGCCTGAAATGTTCGGGATTGATTATAGTGTTTTTTGCCGGGGAAAGTAAGCTATATTTTAAAAACAGGCGCGGCCGGATCAATCATCCCAGACGCCTATTTTGGCCGCCAGGGAAACGAGCTGTTTGGGGGTTAGAAACCAGCCCGAGCCCACCGGGGAATCGGTGTAATCAAAAAAAATATAACTGATTTTAAAGGCCGCCTCTTCCACGTCGATTTTCAGATAGTCCGCCTCCCCGGCGGAAAGCCTGGTGGGTTCCACCCTTAAAAGGGCTTTTTTGATAAAACTGTTGCCGCGCCCGGTAAAAAGGCCGGACAGGGATGAAACTTCCAGTTCCGATTCAACGATGGGGCTTTTGGGATCGAACCTTAAATAGGCGTTGTTGAGGAGAAAGGGGTGACCGTCATGGGAAACCAGGCGTTTGAGGGTGACAATGGGCGTGCCCGACACAAGGCCCAGGGCCTCGGCCGCCGAGGCCTTGGCGGCGGCGATGCCGGCGTTGAGGATTTTAATGCTGACGTCGCCGCCTTTGTCGTTTAAAAGGTCTAAAATCCCTTCCAGGCTGAAAGTGGCCCGAACCCAATCCGGCCCGCAAACATAGGTTCCGCTGCCGTGAACCCGCCGGAGCA